>JBHIBW010000090.1:0-6735 GCA_046759265.1 Thermoplasmata archaeon | reverse complement strand
CTAACACGACAAAGTATCAGATTCGCGCAAAGTTGGAAGCCGAGGGGGTCGTGGAAAAACCCGACGTCATCGGCGCAGTATTCGGTCAGACGGAGGGGCTTCTCGGCGAGGAGCTGGACCTCCGAGACTTGCAGAAGAGCGGCCGCATTGGCCGCATCGAGGTGGAGGTCGTCTCCAAGAAAGGAAAGACGGATGGGTCGGTTCTCATCCCGTCGAGCCTGGACCAGGTGGAGACCGCCATCCTGGCCGCGGGCCTGGAGACCATCGACCGCATCGGTCCGTGCCGGGCATCAGTGAGCGTGGAGGGCGTGGACGACGTCCGCATCTCCAAGCGCAGCCAGGTCGTCGATCGGGCCAAGGAAATCCTCTCGACGATGCACGAGGGCTCCAAGGCAACGAGCGTCGACCTGAAGGAGGAGGTCCGCCAGGCCGTCCAGGTCGCGGACATCGTAAGCTACGGGCCGGACAAGCTGCCTGCCGGTCCGAACGTAGAGGACACCGACGCCATCATCGTAGTCGAGGGCCGATCGGACGTGCTGAACCTCCTCAAGGTCGGCATCAAGAATGCCATCGCCGCGGAGGGGACCCACATCCCCGCCGCAGTGGCGAATCTGTCCAAGGAGAAGGTCGTGACCGCCTTTGTGGACGGCGACCGAGGCGGAGACCTCATTCTCAAGGAACTCCTCCAAGTGGCGGAGGTGGACTTCGTCGCGAAGGCCCCCCGAGGCCGGGAGGTCGAGGAGCTGACCCAGAAGCAGATCATGAAGGCCCTACGGAACAAAATGCCCGCCGAGCAGTTCGTGGACATGTTTGGCCTGGGGCCGGGTCGGGAGTCTCGAGAGGCAAAGGGACGAAGGCCACGAGCCCGCAAAGCCAAGGAAGCCCCCGCGAGCAAGGCCCCTCGCAAGAAAGCTCCGGCGAAGAAGGCAAGCACTCCAAAGGCCGAGGTCAGCGTGCCGGAGGACCTTCGGGAGTACCAGGAAGTCCTTCAATCCCTCCGAGGGACGACAAAGGCCCACGTCATCAAGGGCGGGAAGGCGAAACCCAAGGAGGTTCCGGTTCGCGACCTCGTGAACCTCATGAAGAAGGAGGGCAAAGGCGTGAAGGTCCTCGTCTTTGATGGCATCATCACGCAGCGCATCCTCGATATCGCGAGCGATAACGGCGTGGAGATGGTTATAGGGGTCAAAGAAGGCACCATCGAACAGCGGCCAGAGGGCGTCCGCGTCTACACGGCGGACGATCTGGCCGTGAAGTGAGGTGCTCCCATCGTCTCGAAGGGCATCCTGGACGCCCAGAAGGGCTTCTCCTGGGAGGAGATGGAGACCACCGAAGACGTCCTCATCCCGCCTGACCCCCTGAATCGCGTGATCGGACAGGATGAGGCGGTCGGCCTGGCCCGCATCGCGGCCACCCAGCGCCGTCACCTCCTCCTCGTCGGACCCCCCGGCACGGGGAAGTCTATGATCGCCCAGGCGCTCGCGCTCCACCTGCCCCCGCCGAACGAGGAGATTAGGGTCGTCCACAATCCGGAAAGCCCCGAACGACCCCTCGTCGAGGTCAAGGGACGGGAGGAGGCCCTCAAGGAGATGTCGGCGATGAAGGGGGCCGAGGGCGAACTCATCGACCCAGAGGAGGCCCCGATCAACGTGTCGGAGCGCCTCGGGTATCGGTGCGTCCACTGCGGCCACTACTCGTCCCCATCCGACGCGGTGTGCCCCAAGTGTTCCCGCCCCAAGGCCGCGGTGCAGAACATGGGGAACCCCTTCGGCGACCTGCTTTCCGGGATCATGGAAGTGACCCTGGGACAGATGAGCAAGAAGGATCGCGTCACCACGACCCGGAAGCAGTTCGGGAAGGAGGAGGTCGTGGTCTACGAGCGCGCAGGCGAACTCATTAAGGTTCTCGACCAGAAAGCGTTGGAGAAGCGGCGGAAGATCGAGAAGGAGAGCCCGCACAAGGCGCTCGTCCCCCTCGAGCGAAACCCGTTCATCCTGGCCACCGGGGCCAGCGAGACGGAGCTGTTGGGGGACGTGAAACACGATCCGTACGGGGGCCACCCGCAGCTCGGGACTGAGCCCTACGTCCGCGTGGTCGCGGGGTCGATCCACGAGTCCCACGAGGGAGTCCTGTTCATCGACGAGCTCCCCCAGCTCGGCCCGCTGCAGCGCCACATCCTCACCGCGATGCAGGAGAAGCGGTTCCCCATCAGCGGCCGGAATCCCCAGAGCGCGGGGGCGAGCGTGCGCGTGGACGCGGTCCCCTGCGACTTCATCATCGTCGCCGCCTGCAACATCCAAGACCTCCCGTACGTCCTCTCCCCCCTGCGGTCCCGCATCGTCGGGTCGGGCTACGAGGTGCTGGTCGAGACGACCATGCCCGACGACGAGGCCAATCGCGCGAAGATGGCCCAGTTCGTGGCGCAGGAGATCACCATGGATCGCCGCATCCCCCATGCGTCCAAGGAGGCGGTGGAGGCGATCATCAAGGAGTCCGGTCGGCGGGCGAAGGACCAGGAAGGGAAGAGCGGCGCCCTGACCCTGCGACTGCGTGAGATGGGCGGGCTGATTCGGTCCGCAGGAGACATCGTCGTCAACGAGGGCGGAAGCCGTATTGAGGCGCCCCACATCGCGAAGGCGGTGAAGATCGCCCGGACGGCAGAGGAGCAGATCAAGGAACGTTACGGTTCCTACGAGGGCGGCGTCTCCAAGGATATGACGCAGGCGCAGCGATCGACCGCGCCGTACCAGTACTGGAACTACCACGAGGCGGAAGACGACCGGTACATCGGGTAGCGGACTCTCCGCGCGGTCCTATCCCCGGGTCACCAGTCACGGCTCGAAGTCCGTTCATCATCTATTTAGCCGCCCATGCCGCTTCGGCACACGGGGAGTTCCATTGGATGGAAACACAGTAAAGGTGGGCGGAATCACAGTTAGTGTTGGTGGCTTCTTTGCGCTAATTCCGGACATCTCTCTGGCCGTCTTGATTATTGCACTTGGCGCAGGAGTGGCCCTCTTCGGATTCGGCATGAGATCTCAAGAGTAATCTGCCGATGGGGCGAAGAGTCAGGTGTTCCCTGGCGGGACGTGGGTCCGCTTCGCGTTTTCTAGAAAGCCGGTTTCTGTGACTCTGCGGTGTCTAGCCCGTCATCAAGGCATCATACTTGGCATGAGCCAGTCGAACGACGGCGCGTAGGTCTTCTTGCGAGGTGACGACGAGGTCGACGGAGGCCGCGCTGCCACTCGGTCCCTGGGCCGCTTCAATGAGGTCGGCTAGGGGTCGAGGGTCGGTCTCACCCGCAGCCTGAAAGCCGGCGTTCGCCAGATCAGGACGATCGAGAAAGGCTTTTGCGTCTCGTTCCCGCAGCTCAAGCGTGACACGGAGCGGGTCCTCCATGTGGGCCCGAAGCACGAGGTCGTCATCGAAGGAGAAGGCCTCGAAGTAGGCCCCCTTCGCAGGCTCTGCGAAGCACGCCTCCTCCACCCCCGGAAGGCTCAACACGCCGACGCGCAGATGCGAAGCCAACCCACGCGAGGCGTCCGGGGCGTGACCCATCATCTCCTCCGGACTGATCTCTTCCATCGAGTGAGGGGAGATGGAGCGCGGCCTATAAGGATGCGAGGCGGGCCCTCACTTCTTGGGGAGGGCCCTCCACAACTTGTACCCGTCCTCCCCGTCCGTGTAGAAACGGGGGAGGAGATAGCGGACCGTGTACCCGAGCCGCTTGTAGAAGTCCATGGCTCGCTGGTTACTGTTCCGGACCTCGAGCTCGATCGAACGAAGGCCCCGGGAGCGACATCGGCGAGTGAACTTCTTCATCAGGGCCGTCCCAATGCCCCGGCTCCGGATGTCTTCCCGGACGGCCAGCATCAGGACACGCGCCTTGCCGGGTGCTGAGACGATCCCGGCGACGAACGCAATGACTTCGTCTCGCCAGGAGGTCACGATGAAGCCCTCCGGCCACCAACTGTGAATGTCCAGGAACAGGGATCGGGGGTAGTCCTCCCCGAGCGCCGTGTGGGTCAGGGCCTTGAGCTCCGCCACGTCCTCCGGCTGGAAGTCACGCACGAGGTACGCGGGAAACTCCTCGAAGGTTCCCTCCCGCTTGGCCGAAGACATGCCATCCGTTCCATGAATCCGGGCCCCCTAAGGGCTTTTCGGTGTGAAATCGACTCGCGAGCGCTTCCTGTCCTCTTATTACTGGCCTCCCACTCTGGAGGTGCGATTCGTTGGGCCAGCGGAACGGGAACGTGGCATCGGGCGAGAGCCCCCTCAGCGTGGTCGAGGTCTCGGGCGAGCATCCCAACCTCCCCGTTGCGGAGGTGCTCGCCGTCTTGCGTGGGTTGGGGCAAGAGCCATTGGAGCTCTGGGTGCAGCCGCGGATCGCTGCGTTCGCGAACGAGGTTGATCTCCCCGGCCTCGTTGCCCGTCTCGCCTTTGCTCGGGCGGCCGGCGTGGTCATGCGCTGGGGCAGTCTGGAGGACATTCAGGACGGACTCGCCTCCCTCGACCTCCGAGGGAAGCGGTTCCGACTTCGGGTCGACGATCACCTGCACGCACACGCGGGCGACCTGGAGGTTCAATTTGGGGGGCTGCTTGCCACCACAGGGACGGTGGATCTTGAGACGCCCGAGGTGGACCTGCGTTTGGTACGAGGCCGCAGGGCTTATCTCTACGCGGTCTCCGCCGAGGTGAATCGGGGCGAGTACGATGCCCGCGCCGCCCGCAACCGCCCCTTCGCCCGTCCATTCGTCCTCCACCCGCGCTATGCGAGGGCCCTCGTGAACCTCACAGGGGTGGCCCCCGGCGAGACCCTCCTGGATCCCTTCTGCGGGACCGGAGGCATTCTCATGGAGGCCGCGCTGGTGGGCGCGACCCCGATCGGGGCGGACATCCGACCCGATGTGGTGGAGGGATGCAGACAGAACCTAGAACACTTCGGGTTAGAGGCCGCTCTCCATGTGGCCGACGTGGGGGACGCCCTCCAAGAAGGGGGGCGAGTGCACGCCATCGCGACGGATCCGCCGTACGGTAGGGGAGCGTCGACCCGAGGGGAAGACCTGGACGCTCTCCTTCGACGGGCATTCCGAACCTTTCACCAGGTGTTACGCCCAGGCGGGCGCGTCGCCCTACCCCTCCCCGACCCAGAACTGATGGACCTGGGCCGCGGCGACTTCACCCTCCAGGAGTGGCACAAGGTGCGTGTGCACGGCTCCCTGGATCGGTACTTCTGTCTCTTCCGACGACGTTAGACCTGGATGCTGAGTTCGAGGATTGGCGGTTCCTGGAGGCGACTGCCGAAGGCCTCCGACTGCAAATCCGCTACGATTTCGAGGAATCGGATGGCCCCGGGAGGCACGAAGGAGGGCGCTCGTATGAGAACCGTTCCCACCGCGGAGCGCGTGGCATCCAACGTCACGTTGGCCGTCGCCCCGCGGAACTCCACGTTGTCGACGCTGGCGAATGTGATCTCCCAGTCAGGCAAGTTATCAATGGAGTTCCCGAAGCTCAGGAGCACCTGGGTCCGGACGTTTCCGGTGATGTTCACCACGAACATGTAGGTCGCGGTGAAGTTGGAGAGGGTGACGTTGTCCTCTTCGATGGCGATGAGCGGATCCCCGGGGTCTCGGAACTCCGCTTCCAGGGAGACGGGAATTTCCTGGAGGGGGATCCAGTGCAGCGAGAGCACCAGCAGGACCAGCACGCCCACCCCCGCGAGCTTCCGTCCCACGTCCAGCCGGGTAATGTCGTTCAGCGGCGGCGGATGGCGCAGCCCGATGAAGAGGACGACGAAGGCGAGGATGATCCAGGAGAAGAAGAACAAAAACCCGAGGCCGAGGAGGACGGCGAAGGCCGCGTAGCTCAGGTACTTGGCCTTGTCCCCCAGAAGGGCGCGGGCGACGTGACCCCCGTCGAGCTGGCCTGCCGGCAGCAGGTTGAGTCCCGTCACGAGGAAACCCACCCACCCCGCGAAGGCGGTGGGATGGAGGAGGGCGTTGTCGGGAATCGGGACGGCGAGGAGCATGGCCTGGTAGAGAAAGGGAAGGTTGACGATCGCCTGGCCTCCGATGTTCGTCCCCGCGAAGCGGGGGTCGAGGGCGTTCAGGTAGAGGCCCAGAAGGGTCACGGGCAAGGCGACGGCGAGGCCCAGGAGAGGGCCCGACATGCCGATGTCCAATAGGGCCTTCTTGTTCGGGATGGGTTCCCGCATGCTGATCAGGGCCCCGAAGGTTCCGAAGATGACCGGCGGGGGCGCCGGAATGAAGAAGGGCAGGGACGCCGCCACCTGGTGCCGCCGTGCGAGGATGAAATGCCCCATCTCGTGGGTGCCCAGGATGGCCAGGAGCGGGAGCGTGAAGAACAGCCCGCCAAACAACGCGTTGGAAAAGGTGAAGATGTCTCCTGACCCGTTGTACCCGGCCCAGTGGATCATCCCGGCAACCAGGGTCGTCACCAGGGTCGCGCCCAGCAGGACGAGGTTCAGCCAGATGCCACGAAACCGGCGGGGAGGACTCCGCTGGACGTAGAGGATGTGCTCCCCCCCCTCGAGTCGGAGTAGCGGGATGTACTTCCCACCCCGCATCTCCACCCGGAGCGCCTCGAATCGCTCGTCGATCTGTGGCGCTTCGGCGCGAACGTAAATGGCGATGGCCTCAGGCCGGACCCGGATGTCGTAGATGGCGAAGTGACGACCTACAAGGGCCCTGACTTCCTCGACCTCGTCAGCCAGGG
>JBHIBW010000089.1:0-6986 GCA_046759265.1 Thermoplasmata archaeon | reverse complement strand
GATGTCGGGGGCGGGGTTTGAACCCGCGACCTCCGGATTTCCCAGGAGCGCGCCTTGGCTACGAAACCCTATGAGTCCGGCGCTCCACCAGGCTGAGCCACCCCGACGGGCGAGCCAATCTGCGTCGCTACATAAGCCCTTCTTTGTGAACTCCTTACCGGCAGCACGAAACCATTACCCTTATGGCGAAACGGGGGCTTGGACCGAACCAGGTGACCACGGCGGAGTCCCAGGACGTTTGGCTGCGTCTCCGGGTGAATGGACGCCGATATGACGTCGTTGCCCCCGTCCAAAAGACCCTCCTTGAGGTCGTGCGCGAGGACCTTGGGCTTACGGGAACCAAGCACGGATGCGAGCTTGGCGAGTGCGGGACCTGTGGCGTTCTTGTGGATGACCTGTTTGTGCTGTCGTGCCTCACACTGCCCGTCGACGTGCAAGGCAAGGAGGTGACGACTGTCGAGGGACTCGCTCACAACGGTCGGCTCCACCCCCTCCAAGAGGCGTTCTCGGAACTTGGCGCCGCCCAATGCGGGTACTGCACCCCGGGTTTCCTGTTGGCCGCGAAGGCCCTCCTCGACGTCGATCCCTCGCCGAGTCGAGAGGCGATTCAGGACGGCCTGAGCGGGAACCTCTGTCGTTGTACGGGCTACCTCAAGATCTTCGAGGCGGTCGAGCTGGCGGCCGAGCGGATTGGGAAGGAAAAGAAGGCGGCGCCCCAGGCGGTCGTCGAGGTGGCCTCGTGACGGATTACTCCGTGATAGGCAAACCTCGGGGCCGGGTGGATGGCCCGGGGAAGGTCACCGGCCAGGCCCAGTTTGCCGACGATCTCCACCTCCCGGGGATGCTGTTCGCGAAGCTCCTACGCAGTCCCGTACCCCACGGCCGGATCAAGTCACTTGACACGTCCCGCGCCGAGACGCTTCCGGGCGTGGTGGCGGTCTTGACCGGCCAAGATCTCCCAGAGAAGTACGGGATTCTGCCCGTGAGTCAAGACGAGGAGGCCCTCTGCACGGAGAAGGTGCGGTACGTGGGGGATCCGGTCGCTGCCGTGGCTGCGGTCGATGAGGATACCGCGGAACGGGCAACGGAACTCATCGAATTGGAGCTGGAGGAGTTGCCGTCGTACATGACCATCGAGGAGGCCCTGGAGAAGGAAGGCGCGCCCATCGAGACGCTGAAGTGGGGCCCCAACATCCACAAGGCTGTCGCTCTCGAGTTCGGAGACACCGAGGCCGCGTTCGCGAAGGCCGACCACACCCGAGAGGACCTCTTTTTCTTCGAGGGATCCAACCACCTCCCCATGGAGCAACATGCGGCGGTCGCCCGGTGGGAGCCCGAGGGCAAGGTCACCCTCTGGTCCTCCACCCAGACCCCCCACTACGTCCATCGGGCCCTCGCGAAGGTGCTGGGCCTGCCCATGAATCGGGTGCGGGTCATTGCGACGCCGGTGGGAGGCGGTTTCGGAGGGAAGAGCGACCCGTTCAACCACGAGATCGTCGTGGCGAAACTTGCGATGGTGACGGGAAAACCCGTGAAACTCACGCTCACGCGAGAGGAGGTCTTCTACGCCCACCGGGGCCGGCATCCGACCCTGATGTGGGTGAAGACGGGGGTGGCGAAGGATGGGGCCATCACCGCGATGCACTTCCGGTCATTCCTCGACGGTGGGGCCTACGGAAGCTACGGCGTCGTCAGCACCTACTACACCGGGGCCCTCCAGACCACGACCTACCGCATCCCGGCTTACAAGTTCGAGGGGACCCGTGTCTACACGAACAAGCCACCGTGCGGGCCGAAGCGCGGCCACGGCACCCCGCAGCCCCGGTTCGCCGTCGAGGTTCACTTCGACCATCTGGCGAAGGACCTGGGAATCGACCCCATCGACTTCCGGTTGAAGAACCTCGTCGAGCCCTTCACCTACACCGCCAACTGGCTCCGCATCACGAGCTGTGGACTCAAGGAGTGCGTGGAGAAGGTCTTGGAGGCCTCCGGATACCGAGACAAGCTGGGCAACTTGCCTGACGAACGGGGGGTGGGCTTCGGCCTGAGTGCCTACATTAGCGGGGCCAGCCTCCCTGTATATTGGAACGACATGCCCCACTCGGAGGTCCAACTCAAGGTAGATCGGAGCGGGACCGTCGCCCTCTTCTGCGGCGCGATCGACATCGGCCAGGGTTCGGATCAGGTTCTGGCTTCCATCACGGCAGAGGTTCTGGGGCTGGAACCCGAGGACATCCATCTCATCACGGCGGACACCGACCTCACCCCCATCGACCTCGGTAGCTACAGCAGCCGGGTGACGTTCATGGCGGGAAACGCCGCCATCCAGGCCGCCGAGAGGCTGCGGGCCCAGATCGGCGAGGCCACGGCCGCCAGGCTGGAAGTTCCAGTCGATCGGCTCAGCTTTCACGACGGCCGCGTCTTCGATGCCCAGCGACCCGAGGTGGGCGTGTCGTGGCAAGAAGCCTGCGCGCTCGGTGAGGCGGACCAGGGGAGCCTGTCCTCCGCCGGGTCCTACAAACCTCCCGAGCTCTCCGGCCCCTACAAGGGATCCGGCGTGGGTCCCACACCGGCATACAGCTATTCGGCCTGCGTGGCCGAGGTCACGACCGACCGGGAATCGGGCGTCGTCGAAGTGGACAAGGTATGGATCGCCCACGACGTCGGGCGCGCCCTGAATCCCACGCTTGCTCTCGGCCAGGTGGAGGGAAGCGTCTACATGGGCCTGGGAGAGGTCCTGCTCGAGGAGCAGGTGTTCCGCCATGGCCTCCACAAGATTCCCTCCATGCTCGAATACAAGAGCCCCACCACGAAGGACATGCCGCCGATCGAGACGATCTTCGTGGAGACGGATGACCCGGAGGGACCCTTCGGCGCGAAGGAGTGCGGGCAGGGTCCGCTCCTCCCCGTCATCCCCGCCGTCGCCAATGCGGTCGAGGATGCCATCGGCGTCCGGTTCCACGAGATTCCCATCACGCCGGATAGGGTCCTCAGCGCCTTGGACAAGGCCGCCCGCGGCGAGGAGCCTCTGGTTGGTCCGACGAGCATTCCAGCTTATCGCCTGGGCGAGGTGCTCCACGTGGACCCGCCGGAGGGCAAGAAGGTGGAAGTCTTTCCGATGCACGGGGTCGATTGATGCTTCGCCTCCCGCCTTTCACTTACGTCGCTCCTGGCTCCGTGGAGGAAGTGGTCGAGGCGCTCCGGACCCACGGATCGGACGCGATGATCGTTGCGGGAGGGACCGACCTCTACCCCAACATGAAGCGGCGGCAGTTCGAACCCAAGGTCCTCGTGGGCCTCACGAACGTGCACGAGCTTCGGCAGATCGACGGGACGCCCGAGGGGGGGCTGACGTTGGGGGCCGGGGCCACCCTCCGAGAGGTCAGCACCCATCCGGTCATCCGAGAGCACTACTATGCGGTCGCCAAGGCGGCGGGCCTCGTCTCCACCACCCCCCTCCGGAACATGGGAACCGTGGGCGGCAACCTGTGCGTCGACCCGCGGTGCAACTACTACAACATGCCGTTTCCTTGGCGGAAGGCCGTCGGCTTCTGCATGAAAAAGGACGGCGACATCTGCCTCGTGGCACCCGGGAGTCCTCGCTGCTGGGCCCTCTCCTCTTCGGATCTCGCGCCTGTCGCCATCGCCCTCAGGGCCGACCTGCGGCTCATCGGTCCGAATGGGACCCGGGAGGTGGGGGCGGATGCCTTCTATCGCGATGACGGAATCGACTACCTCGCGAAGGAGAAGGATGAGGTCCTCACCGAAATTCGACTCCCACCAGCAGGGGGCCTCCGGACGACGTATTGGAAGCTGCGCCGCCGAGGATCCTTCGACTTCCCCATCTTGGGTGTCGCGGTGGCTCTGACGATGGACGACGGGCAGGTGACGCAGGCCCGCCTGGCCTTGGGGGCCGTGGCGTCGCGGCCAAAGGAGGTCATGGAGGCACGGGACCTCTTAGAGGGGAAGGAACCCAAGGAGGCCGATGTGGAAGCCGTGGCGGAGGCGGCCTTCGACCTGGCGAAGCCCCTTGACAACGCCGACGGCCACTTCTACTGGCGGAAGCGGATGGTGCGGCCCTACGTGCAGGGCGCACTCAAGGAGGTCCTTCGAATGGGACCGCCGGATTCGTGGCCCCGGGAGTACAACTAGGAAGTGGGCGCGGGCTCTTCGAGCTCCGGCTCCTCGGCGGGAGGCTCCACCGGAGGTTCCTCGGCAGGAGGTCCTTCAGGCGGCTGCTCTTCGGGAACCTCGGGGGACCCTTCGCCCGGGGGCTCGACGGACGAACTGCGGAGAAGTTCGCTCTTCCGGATCTCCACGCGGAAGATGGGTTGGATCGCCTTGGATGCCGTGGCGATGTCCTTCGCCAGGTCGCCGATAATCATCGCCTGGACGAAATCCGCAAGAGCGGTCTTGACGGCCTTCTCGTACACCACACGGTGCATCACCTTGCGGATCGCGGCCTGCTTCGAATTCTGGATCCGACGATCGGTAATCGCCATTGGCTTGACCCGCAGGACAGACCCATCCTTGGTCTTCACGTCGAAGGTGCCGTCGATGCGGGATCGCTTGCGCCGGGTCAGGCGACGAATGTAGTCCGAGGTCATGTCGTGGCCCACGTAGCGCGTGTTGACCTCGGTCCCGGCGATGCCTTCGACCCGGAACTGGACTTTGATGTGCATCTTGCCAAAGTCCCCGGTCAGGTCGTGGACCGTCACCTCGATGACGCGGCCTTGGATCTGCGCCTCCTCCTCCGCGGGCGTCTCCCCGAGGACCGCCCGGTTGAACATCGGGGGGGCGTGAAGGGTGTACCAGCGCTTCGCCTTCCACCGGTCTTTGACCCGCTTCGCGACGCGATCTCGCTTGGCCATGAAGGGCCGTTTTAGGGTACCCGGTTATTTATATCTGGTGACCCCAGCCGCCCGCAGACCTTGAGCCTCAAGTAGCGCCCGCCGTTATGCCCCCGTTGTCCGGCCGTTGGATCTGGTGGGAAGCAACCGCTCTCCTGCTCGGCCTCGTCCTCGTTCAGGGTGGGCTCATCTTCCTGGAACTCCGAACGTCCCTCGTCCAGGACTGGTTTGTCACGCTGGCACCCCTTGTCTGGCTGAACGCATCCATCCTGGTCCTGTACCTGTTCTTCCGGCAACTGGCCGCCGCCGACCTCGGTTTGTCGGATGGGGGTTCCAAGACCGTCCTCTCTCGACGCCTATTTCGTCCCCGCTTTCACGCCCTTCGCCGCGCGTTCCGTCCGCGGGCCATGAAAGTGGCGGTCGCCCTCATCGCCCTCGGCTACGGCATCCTCTTCGCGGTCCTCCAAGGCATCCTCGTGCTCTCGCCTAACACGGTGGCGCCCCTTGGTCCCTTGCTCATCGGCAGCCCTCTGGGCTACGGGCCGGCCCTGGTCTGGGCCCCCACCCCGGCGTTCGGCCTGCTCCTTCGTCCCTACACGGTCGCCGCGGCAGTGGCCTTGGCGGTGCTTTCTGGAGTGGTACTCGCCCTCTTCATCCGGATTGCCCGTCGGGACCGGCCCGCCCTCACCTCGCTCACCGGCCCTCTGGCGGGGTTGGCGGTTCTCTGCCCGGCCTGCTTCGCGACGCCCGTGGCAGGCCTCCTTGCCGCGTACCTGGCACCCGCGGTCACCCTCATTGGTCTGGGAACGGGCGCCGCCTTCACCCTCAGCCTCGGACTCGCGACCGTCCTCCTCCTGGCGAGCCTGATCTTGCTGTGGGCCACCGTCGCGTGGCTCTCGCGCCTTCTGCCCCCGAACCCTACGAGCGGGTCGAACGCACGTGATACACAACCGCGAATACCAGGACCCCGGCAAGGGTGATCAGGAAGATGCCCTGTACGATGCCGATACCGAACGTGCCGCCCGAGGGCCCCACGTTCAACACGCCGAACATCCCCGCCACGGAGTGGTTCGGAACCATGCACACGTACGTGTATGTTCCATTCGTGGCGGGCGCGACGAACCGCACCTCTCGTTCCTGCCCCCCATCCAGCGTGACGTCAACGATTTTCGCATTGGTGTCGTTGTAGGCCTGAAGAGCCGCGTTATCTTCCACGGGCACTCGGGCGTTCACCTGGGCAAAGAGGGTAAACGTATGCACCAGGAGGCCCGCGTTGATCAGGCGCAGGGTCAAGTTCTCCCCGGGCTCGACGGAGAAGGAACCCGTATCGAAGAAGATGTCACCCATCGTGATGGTCTGCGATCGCTGACCCTGGACCGAGCCGGTGATGAGGACACCGACCATCCCCAGAGGGAGGAGCGCCAGGAGGACCAATACAGGCAGGGACCTGAAGATGGTTGGAGAATACGTTCTGCCTTGCGAATCTCTCCGTCTCCCAGCCGGTAGCACCCCTACCCTCCTAGGGGGCCGGACCCCATGGAACTGGCTGGCTTCCGGCGGGGAAGACCTCCAGCGTGGCCATCATCGTGAAGTGGCCCACGCCGCAATACTCGGCGCACCGGATCGTATAGGTTCCCGCCTGCAACGCCTGGAACCAGTAGAGGTTCACCCGTCCCGGCACGGCGTCGATCTTGAGTCGAAACTCGGGGATGAAGTAGCTGTGAATGACGTCGATGGAGGTCACCTCGAGGCGGACGACCTCCCCCTCTTGGACGCGAAGGAGGCCCTCCGAGGTGGTGTTGTCCGGGTAGACAAATTCGAAAGAGAAGCGCTGTCCGATGACTTGGACGGTGACGGTCCCCTCGGGGATCGTGTCCGTAATCTGGAGGGTCGAGAAGCTTCCGGCCGCCACGATGGCGATGACCAAGACCGGGAGCGCTGTCCAGAGAAACTCGAGACGCGGATTGTGGGTCTTCACCCGGGTCGGCAGGTGAAACCCGGGCTTGCGGCGGAAGAGGACGATGGCGGCGATCAGGAGGCCCTCCACAACGAGGCCCATGAGCAGGGCGAGGGCGAAGACCAGGACAAAGAGCTGGTCGGTCGCCACCTGGCCGGGAGTGGTCTCCTGCTGGCCCC
>JBHIBW010000088.1:0-7088 GCA_046759265.1 Thermoplasmata archaeon | reverse complement strand
TGGGAGCGTCGCCCGTTGGTGGCTTGCCGGCAAAGCGTGACTCGCGGATCCTCCTACTCATGGTCGGCGCCATCCTGGTGGCGCCCTTGGCGACCCTCGTCATCCTTGCCATCCTTGGCCACGCTGAGGCGGTGCGCCGGCTCGTGGTGTGGCGAAGGGAGGCACGCGGGAATTCTTAGGCCGCAGATCAAGAGACCAGCCTAGAATTGGTCATTGCCTGGCTTACTGCTGGTCCCGCGCCCGAGCCGAACCACGGCATCGGCAGGGAGCATAGTCTATATCGAGAACATCCACCGGGCGGGATGCACTGTTTAGAGCCGAACCGGCTGAAGGACTGTGTTCTATGAGCTCTGATCGGGAATCCTCGATATGGTTCAGGAAGCCACTGGAGGGAGTCGAACCCTCGACCTGCGGTTCTCCCGCCAAGGTTACGAAACCGCCGCTCTGACCGGCTGAGCTACAGTGGCTGGCCCGCTATGGGGCTGACCGCATAAAACTTGGAGAGGGCGGACGCGAGCCTTACCAGGGTCCGCCGCCCTGGCCCGGGGGGTACTCCCAGGGCTGGTCCGGATACGCCGGCTCTTCCGCCCGCGGCGTCACGGGGAAGAGCTTCCCGGAGATCAGGCCGCCGATCCCGGCAATGAGGGCACCCACGATGCCCGCCACGAACCCGGCGACAATCAACGCGAGGCCGAGGGCCCCCACCATTCCACGCCCGATTCCCAAAGCCAGACTCTCAAACTGGCTGGGGAGGGCGGGCACGATCTCGGCGATGGGGCCGAGGAAGGCGGCCCCGAAGAAGAGGACGCCCATGAGGAGGAGAGGGAGAAACAGTAGGAGGAACCCTACCGTGGCGCCTCGCTTACCACCACGACTGATGAAGCCTCCTACAAAGATCGCTCCGACGCCAATTAGGACCGTCTGCTCGAGCGGATAGGTGGCTGGGGAAAGGTAAAACGCGGCGTAGAGAATGCCGAGCGCGGCAAAGAACCCGAGCACCCCGAAGCCCCGTCCGGGCGTCTTGGGTCGGGGATAGTACCCTTGGTAGGGATAGCTCATCGCAGCCGACGGCTCGCGTTGCACCGTATAAGAAGATACTCACACGGTTATCGGACCCGACTTTATCTGCCCCTGGCCCGTGGCCGAGGAAAGGAGTTTAACGCCAAGGGGGCATCGATGAGCGTTGCCGACGGTCTCGGGTTGGATTTACACACCGGAAGGGTTCGAAGAGGGAGCCGTTCGCTTTCAGGATGGCACCGTCTCCGAGGTGACCCGGAAGGCGGAGGGTGACGTCCAGACTAAGGGCCTTATTCTCCCAGGGTTCGTGAATGCGCACACGCACCTGGGCGACGCGGTGGTCCTCGAAGAGCCGCGGGGGTCGCTCGACGAAGTAGTCGCTCCCCCCGACGGCTTGAAGTTTCGTCGTCTGAAGGCGGCCTCCCAGGAGGAGCTGATCGCCGCCATACAGGGAGCGCTTCAGAGAATGCTTCGGGGCGGCACGACCAGTGTGCTTGATTTCAGAGAGGGGGGTCAGCCCGGGCTCACCGCGCTCCGGCATGCGGCGTCGGACCTGCCGGTGGATGTCACCGCCCTCGGACGTCCGCGAGGCCTAGCCTACGACCAGGACGAGGTCGCGGGGTTGCTCAGACTCGCCGACGGCGTGGGGGTGAGCGGCCTGTCGGATTGGGAGCCGGATGCCCTGACAGCACTCGCGAGCGATGTGAGGGCCAGTGGGCTCCCATTCGCCCTCCATGCCAGCGAGGCGTTTCGCGAGGACATCGATCGCATCCTGGATCTCCAGCCGGACTTCCTCGTCCACATGACGGCCGGGCGACGGGCCGACTGGGAACGGTGCGCGCAAGAGGATATCCCGGTGGCCATCACTCCCCGCAGTCAGGTCCTCTTCCGGCGCGTCCCTGACATACCCGGAATGCGTGCCGCGGGTCTTCGACTCATGCTGGGCACGGACAACGCCATGTTCGCCCACCCCTCTCTTCTCCGGGAGATGGAGTTTGCCTATCAGATGGCCAAGCTCCATGGCGGCCTCCCTCCCGAGGACATCCTGACGATGGCCTACGCGGCCGCTAACCTTTTAACGGCGCCCTCTCGTAAGGCCATCCAAGAAGGCGCACCCTGCAACTTCCTGGTCCTGGATCTCCCCGGTGGGGGTGACGCCGCCTACCGCGTCATTAAGGCGTCCGAAGCCGACATCGCCCTCTTGGCCGTCGGCCCGTGGATCTGGGATCGGGAACGAGGATGGCTCCCGGAGAAGTAACCATGGCACAGCCGCAGCGGGTCGACGAAATCATGACCAAGGACCCCATCGTCGCGACCCTGCCTGGCAACCGAACCGAGGTCCTGCGGCTCCTCGTGAAGAACAAGATCACGGGCGTCCCCGTCGTCCGAAATGACGGGACCTACGCCGGGTTCGTCGCCCGGAAACACATCTTCGCCCGGCCCGAGGAGGAGCAGCTGGCTCTCCTCGTGCAGAAGGACTACCCGGTGGTCTCGCCCGACAGCTCCCTCGCGGACCTTGCGCAGATCCTCGCAAAAGGACGCTTCTACCACGCCACCGTGAACGAGGACTCCCACGTCGTGGGCATCGTCACCCCTGCGGACTTCCTGGGACTTGTCGACCAGAAGCGGTTGGAGACCCCCGTGGAGGAGTTCCTCGATTCCACCACCGTCGCCGTCTACGAGGGGACCCCCATCCAGACCGCGAACACGATCATGGCCATCGCGAAGGTGTTCGCCCTGCCCGTCCTGGACAACCAAGGCCGCCTTTCCGGCATCCTCACGGATCGAGACGTCTTCGGATTGAGTCGGGTGGATGGGAGCGCCGCGATCCAGGACATGGGATTGGCGCAGGAGGAGGATTCGTGGACCTGGGAAGGGCTACGGAACGTCATGCGCCTCTACTACGACGTGGAGAAGATCGAACTCCCGGATGTGCCTGTGAAGGAGGTCATGGTGCGCGACGTCGTCACGGTCTCGACCAAGACGGGCGTGAGCGAGGCGGCCCGAACGATGCGGAAGCACGACTACGGCCAGCTTCCCGTCATGAACCCCCACAATCGCCTCGAGGGCCTCCTGACGGAGCTGGACGTCCTCGGTTGCCTGCTCTAAGGGATCGGGGATGGCCCGGTACGACGAGCTGATGTCCCTCTCCCTGCGGAGGGGCTTCCTCCTCCCTTCGGCGGAGATCTACGGCGGGCTGGCCGGCTTCTACGACTACGGGCCCTACGGGGCACGTCTCAGGCGGAACTGGGAGGACCTCTGGATGGCGTCCTTCCTCCGGTTGGGGGACAACTACCATCTCGTCGACACGCCCACGATTCAACCGTCCGCCGCGCTGGAGGCTTCGGGCCACGTGGAGCTCTTCGCGGACGTCCTCGTGGCGTGCACCCAGTGCAAGGAGACGCACAAGGCCGACGAGCTCATCCAGGCGGCCACCGGGACCTCGGGGGAAGGGATGGACGTGGAGCAGATCCGAGGGACCATCCAAGAGAAGGGGATCGTCTGCCCCAACTGCGGCGGGGTCCTGGGGGAGCCGACGGCGTTTCACCTCATGTTCCCGGTGGCCATCGGCCCGAAAGGGGAGGAGCAGGCCTACCTCCGACCGGAGACGGCCCAGGGGGCCTACCTGGGCTTCAAGCGAGCCTTCGAGATCCTGCGGAAGCGCCTGCCGCTCGGCCTCGCGATGGTGGGCAAGGCGTACCGGAACGAGATCTCTCCCCGACAGGGAGCCTTTCGGCTCCGCGAGTTCCACCAAGCGGAGCTCCAGATCTTCTTCGACCCCGAAGGATTTGACAGCAGCCTCGATCTGACCGAGGTCGAGGGAACGAGCCTTCGGCTCATGCGTGCCGACCGGCGGGATGAGGTGGTGACGCCCACGGTAGGGGACCTCCAGAAGGAGGGGGATCTGCCCCCCTTCTACCTCTACCACCTCGCCAAGGTGCAGGCCTTCTACTTGGACACCCTCGGGGTTCCGCCCGAGGCGTTCCGCCTGTACGAGCTCCCGGAAGAGGAGCGCGCGTTCTACAATCAGATCCACTTCGATGTCCAGGTGGACCTGGACTCGTGGGGCGGATTCCAGGAAGTGGGGGGCGTCCACTACCGGTCGGACTACGACTTGAGCCGGCACCAGGACCGTTCGGGCGAGAAGATGACGGTCTTCCACGAGGGGCGACGCTTCGTTCCCCATGTGCTGGAGCTGAGCTTTGGCGTCGACCGGAACGTATGGGCCCTGTTGGACCTCGGCTACGAGGCGGGGGAGAGAGCGGTCCTCCACTTGCCTCCAAGGCTGGCCCCCGTCACCCTAGGTGTCTTCCCTCTGGTGAAGAAAGACGGCCTCCCGGACATGGCGCAGGGGCTCTATCGGGAGGCCCGGACCTGGGTCGAGGCGGCCTACGATACGTCCGGAAGCATCGGCCGGCGCTACGCCCGGATGGACGAAATCGGAACTCCCTACTGTCTGACGGTCGATTACGAGAGCCTCGAGCAGGACGACGTCACGATTCGGGATCGGGACTCAAGGGCCCAGGCGCGGGTGGCCGTCAAAGACCTCCGGGGATCCTTGCAAGGACTCCTCGAAGGAACCGTCGATTTCGATGCCCTCTGAATCGAATGCCGCTCGGGCGGTGCTCGGGGGGCTCCACGCGGCGGTGCGTGAGGGGTCCGCTTCCGCCGATCCGGCGACCCTGGCCTTCTCGGGGGGCCTGGATAGCTCCGTGATCGCGGCCCTGGCCCGAGAGGAGGGGAACCCCACGGCCCTCACGGTGGGATACCCAGACTCGCGAGACCTCGCGCAGGCAGCCGAAGCGTCCCGCCTTCTGGACTTGGACTGGCGACCCGTGCCGCTCGACGATGAGCTCCTCCGACGGGAGGCGGTGGCCCTTCTGGACGCGTTCCCTCGGTTGGACACGGTCACGCTCTCCTACGAGCTGCCTCTTTGGATCCTGGTCCAGCGGGCCCCCTCTCGCCTGGTTCTGGCCGGTCAAGGGGCCGATGAGCTCTTCGGCGGGTATGCACGATACGACCGCCTCGCCCCGGGTGAACTCAGCAAGGCGCTTGAGGACGACCTGGAAACCCTGCTCCTCGAGACGGTCCCGCGCGAGGAGGCGATGGCGCGCATTCACGGGACGGAGCTCCGTCTCCCCTACTGCCATCCGCGGGTTCTCGACCGGACCCGGGCCCTTCCCCTCACGATGCGGACGGTCCGCGGCGGAAGGAGCTGCTTCGACGGGTCGCAGCCGAGCTGGGCCTGCCCCCGGTCCTCGCGGAGCGGCCCAAGAAGGCGGCACAATATGGGTCCGGAATCATGCCGGCCCTGCGTCGGTTCGCGCGCGCCGAGGGAGGGCCCATCCTGGAGGTTCTCCGATCGCCGGGCCGGCCTACGCCAGGTCTTTGATCATGTACGGCCGCTCCAGCCGGTAGCCGAGTCTGCGGTAGTACCCCCGGACCCCGACCCCGCTCGTGACGCGCAGCCGGGGGTACCCTTCCTCTTCCACCACGCGCTCGGCCTCGGCCATGAGGGCTTTCCCGTAGCCCCGGTGCTGCCATCGGGCACCCGCGGCCTGGTGGAACGGGACCATGGGGCCGAAGACCTTCAGTTCCCGCACGAAGGCGCCTTCCTTGCAGAGGCGGAGCCGCGCGTAGCCGACCAGGAGGTCCCGTTCGAAGTCCTCGTAGCTCAGGAACAGCTCCCGCCCCCCGCTCGCCTCGTACTTCAGGGAGCCCAAGGTGACTTCTTCTGGGTCCACCATAACACGGCGCAGGCCCGCTTCCCGACAACGGATGCACCGGCACCGTGTACCCTGCGCCTCCATCCGCTCTCGGACCAGCTGCCGGAGGTGGCCCTTCTTGACGCCGGCCTCCACGTCCCCGGCGCCGATCTCCCTGTTCACGCGAAGAATACGGACGTATGGAGGTACGTGGACCTTGGCCTCTGCGAGAAGCCGGGCGGCCTCCTCCGTGCCCATTTCTTTGTATTCTCCCCGAGCCCAGAGACGGTAGAGGCCGGTCCCCTTCACGACGAGGGTCGGATAGACCTTCAGCATGTCCGGGCGATACGTGGGGTTGTCGAAGAGCTCCCGGAGGGCCCTCAGGTCGCGGTCGTAGCTGCTTCCCGGGAGGCCCGGCATCATGTGGTATCCCACCTTGAGACCCGCGTTCTTGGACCGCAGTGTGGCCTGCTCCACCTCCGCGAGCCCGTGACCCCGATTAACCCCCCGCAGAACGTCCTCGTAGAGAGACTGGACACCGAGCTCCACCCGCGTGACCCCGAGATCGAGGCAAGCCTCGACCTCCCGGCCGAGGAAGCAGTCTGGCTTCGTTTCCACAGTGAGGCCGATGCATCGGTGGGGTGCGGACTCATTCCACCGGTGTGCATCGTCCAGGGTGTCCGCTGCCCGCCCGTTCAGGCCGTCAAAGCACCCCCTGGTGAAGTCCCTCAGGTACCGGCTGGATCGAGAGGTGAAGGTTCCCCCAATGATGATGAGGTCCACCTTGTCGGTGGGATGGCCGATCGAAGCGAGTTGGCGAAGGCGGGCCTCCGTCTGAGCGCGTGGATCGTAGCGCGAGCGGATGGCCCTGCGCGCGGCCGGCTCCGTTCCCAGATACGCCTGGGGCGTCCCCCAGTCCACTCCGCCCGGGCAATAGATGCATCGGCCGTGGGGACACGGGGCGGGGGAGGTCATCACCGACACGACGGCCACGCCTGAGGCCGTCCGAACCGGCTTCGCACGGAGGAGCGTCCGGGCCCCTTCCTCCGACTCCGGCACGAACCGGAGGATCTCGAAGTTGCGGGGAACCCGACTCAGGCCGTGCGCTCGACAGGCCTCCCGCTTCGCCTCCTCGAGCGCCTCGGGATCCCGAATCTCCCCTTCCACGACGCGCTGGGCAAGCTCGAGGAGCGGCTGCATCCCAGCATGGATTCGGATCCCGCCTAAAAACGGTTAAGGTTAAGGGCGTCTGGCGGCTGAAGGAGCCAGATGAAGGACGAGCTCGCCGAATCGGCTCCTCCCATCCCCGACACGGCCCAAGGAACCTCCAGCTGGCTCCGCGTTCTCGCGCGCGAGGTCAACACC
>JBHIBW010000087.1:0-7112 GCA_046759265.1 Thermoplasmata archaeon | reverse complement strand
TGACCACATCATGACCATTCAAGGAACGGCTATAAAGTCTCCAGATTCCCGTCGGACGCCCTGGTGAAACCTTTAACCGACACGCATTCTAGCCCCTCTCCATGCCGGACGACCCTCGCCAGGAGCGGGTCCTCCAGAACACCGCCGAGGTGGTGACGGAGGCCGAACTCGGTTCCCTCCTCGAGCGCAGAGGGTCGCCCCGGGCCTACATCGGCCTCGAGCCCAGCGGGTACCTGCACCTCGGGACCGGGCCGATGGTGGCCGACAAGATCAAGGACCTGGTGGAGGCGGGTTTCGATGTGACCGTCCTCCTGGCCGATTGGCACGCCTTCATCAACGACAAGCTCGGCGGGGACTGGGAAGCCATCCGAAACTGCGCCGCCTACTTCATCGAAGCCTATGGAGCCCTCGGCGTGCCGGACGCGGTCCGATTCTTGTACGCCAGCGAGCTCGTGCAGGAGGAGGGGTACTGGCAGAACGTCCTGCGGGTCGCGAAGGCCACTACCCTCGCGCGGATCCGTCGCGCCCTGGATATCATGGGGCGGAAGGAGGAGGAGGCCGACCTGGATGCCTCGAAGCTCTTCTACCCCGCGATGCAGGTCACGGACATCCACACCCTCGACCTGGACCTCGCGTACGGGGGGATGGATCAGCGTCACGCCCACATGCTCTACCGGGACGTGGGGCCGAAGCTGGGGTGGAAGCAGGTCGTGGCCCTCCACACCCCCCTCCTGACCGGGCTTCAGGGCGGCGAGCGAATGGATTCGTGGGATTTTAAGATGAGCAAGTCCCGCCCCGAGACGAGCATCTTCATCCATGACTCGCCGGAGGTCATCGTCGCGAAGGTCGAAGGGGCCTACGGGCCGCCCCAGGAGGTCCGAGGCAACCCGCTCCTCGAGTTCTATCGATTCCTCCTCTTCCCCCGTTCCGCTCCCGTCACCGTGGAGCGGGAGGAACGATTTGGCGGAGACGTGTCCTACGACACCTACGAGGCGATGGAGGCGGCCTACCGCGAGGGACACCTCCATCCAAAGGACCTGAAGGCCGCCGCGGCACGGGATCTGATCGCATTCCTGAAGCCCGCCCGGGACCACTTCGACCGGCACCCCGAGGGCCTGGAGAAGGTCCGGGAGTCTTCGGGTTCATGACTGCCAGACGGTTGCGACGAGCCGGTGCCTGGGCGGTCATTGGCGGCATCTTTCTCGTGTTAGGCCACTTCTCGGCGGTGGGTTTCTGGCTGTCCATCCTCAACCTTCTCGCCTCCTTCTTCCCTGCGGCCACGACCCTCATTCGGGCCTTCGGTCTCGTCATCCTCTTTATCGCATCGCTCGGGGGCTTCGCCGCCGTGCTCGCGGGCATCCTCTTCATCCGAAACCACGCACGCACCGGACGCCTGCTAATTGGCCTGGGCATCGGCTTCAGCCTCCTCTCGGTCCTGATCTATCTGGTCTCCGCCGTCCTTGGTCGGAGTGCCACCCTCTCCGGGAACACCGTGGTGGTGATCCTCGGCATGTCCCTCGCCATCTACGCCCGCGGCCTTGCGAAGGAGAAGTGAGGCCGAGGCTCAGGCTCGGCGGGACGTCGCACGATCTACCCTGCGGCCCCGGAGAGGTCCTTTCCCGGACGCCGGTTGCGGAGGTGGGCGGGGGTCGCCCCCAACAGGAGCAGGAACCCGGCAAAACCCAGACCCATCATCAGAAGGAACGGGGTTTGGATCCCAAGGCCTTGTGCCATGACGCCGGCTGCGTATCCGGCTAGGGCGCCTCCTACGAGCTGCAACCCGAAAACGACTCCGAAGGTGGCCCCGCCGATGACGTCGTCCGTCGCTTCCGAGATGAAGGCGAAGAGG
Source organism: Thermoplasmata archaeon (assembly GCA_046759265.1). Classification (GTDB taxonomy): domain Archaea; phylum Thermoplasmatota; class Thermoplasmata; order RBG-16-68-12; family JAJISG01; genus JAJISK01. Next base: position 5,263 of record JBHIBW010000087.1, on the reverse strand, counting down.
GCGGGGTAGGTGATGAAGAGGCCGACGCCAAACAGCAGGAAGGTTGGAATGATTAGGACAGCCGGCGGCGTCAAGCTCAAGACCAGCCCCGAGACGCCCACGATGAAGTAGGCGATCAAGAGCGAACGAAAGCGTCCGAGAACTGCGCTGATGGCGCCATAGGAGTAGGCCGCGAGGACGCCCGCCGCGATCCAGAGGGCAATGACGAGGTTGGCCGTGTCCACCGTAAAGGCGAGTTGTTTGATGAGGAGAGAGTTCCCGAACCCGACGGTAATCGTGTAGGCCGCCCCGCCGATGCTCAGGGGGACAATCCACAGGGCCACACGACGAAGGATCTGGCTCCAGGGAGGCGTCGAGCGGGGTCCATCGGGGAGGGGCTCGGAGGACACCTGGCGCGTGAGGAGGTATCCCACGAGGGCCGCCACGAGGGCAAACCCGCCCCAGAGGATCAGAGGAATCTGCCAACCAAACAGGAGGCCGAGGAAGCCCGAGGAGGCGAACGCCACGATGACCCCCAGGTCACCGAGGGCGCTCTGAAATCCCATGGCACGGTCAATGTCCCGCCTGAACACCCGGCCGACCCAGGAGATACCCACCGGGTGGTACACGCTCGCTCCGATTCGCCCGAAGGCCACGAACAGCAGGAGCACGCCGAAGGTCTGGGCGAGGGTAGTGAAGAGAGAGACCACGCCCAGGATCACCATCCCAGCGGGGAGGAGGAGGCGCGTGGGGCCGCGATCGCTCCAGGCGCCGAAGAGGATTTGAAGGACGACCGTAACCCCGAGGGCGACGGCGAGCAGGATGCCAACCTGCGTGAAATCCGTCAGGACGCCTTCCTCGAGGAGAAGGGGGAAGAGGGCAGGAATGGCGACGACCGTGCCGTCGTTGGCGGCGTGATAGAGCCCCATGGCCACGAGGCCGCCCCGTTTGGAAGCCACGCGCGATTCTAGAACGCGGACTAGTTAAACATTGAGCCGGTGTAGATCCTGCTTCGGGTCACGATTCCACCTGCGTGCGCCCGACATCGATCGGGAACTCCTGCCGGAGGAGAAGATTAAGGCCATCCTCCGGTTCTGGAGCGCCGCGGACACGGGATTTCGCCTCCGGAGGAACCTGATGCTCATCCTGGTCAACGGTCTCATGGCCTACCACGCGGGGAAGACGACCCTTGCCCGCGCGATTCTCCTCCGCGCGAGGGAGGCGGGGGATGACTTCGTCGGGATGAAACCTCGATCGGCCCACAACTACTGGGAGCACTTCGATCACTCTCGCGCCGTCCAGGAGATGGGCCTCTTGGTCAGTCAGGACGCCCTCACCCTACACGCATTGAGTCGGGACCCGCCGGAGGTCTCCCTCCTCAATCCTTACCACCAGGTCGTTTGTCCCCTCGACACGCTGCGGCTTAAGGAGGAGGAGGAGCACCTCCTGGGGGACACCGAGGAGGGGATTCTCGCGGAGCGCCTCACGAACGCCAGCGGCCAGACCACCCTGTACGTGAACCGTCGTCCCCATCTGTTTGTGGCCCCGCCGGAATTCCTGGACAGCTTGGCGGGGAAGGCAGATCAGACCACGCCCTTCCACTCCTCCCCTGTGGGGGAAGGCCTGGCCCCTGTGGAAGATGTCGCCAGGGAGGTGTTCGAGTCCGTGTCGGCCGACCGGGAACATCTGGTCCTCGAGAGCCACAGCGACGCGATTTGGCCCCTCCGCCTCGAGCCGGACGAGGTTGACCTGATCATCGCGGTCGGAGGCGGTGCGGCCTTCCTCTTTGACCCGCCAGACGTGGCCAAGGCACAGGAGGTGGTGGGGGGGAGAACCATGGCCAGCCTCTTGCGCTACGTGAAGCCCGTCCAGAGCATTCGGTTGCCCCAGCTTTCCTCCGCGGAACGGAGTGACGCAGCTCGGCTCCAGGAGGGGTATGCGCCGGTCCTTGAGGTGCTCTGGAAGTCCAGCTGAGCCACCCCAGTCGGCCTCCGAGGGATTTGCAAAGCGTTTTTCTAGCTCCGGCCAACTGGTGACGACGGGGTTCGACCGTGAAGGAGTACGACGTCATCGCCATCGGGACCGGATCCGTCAGTCACATCGTGGACGGAATGATCCAGCGGGACCCCGAGACGCGGGCCGCGGTCATAGACAAGGACGAGCCAGGAGGTATCTGCATGACTCGGGGTTGCATCCCATCCAAGATCCTTCTGTACCCGGCAGAGGTCATCCGAACGGTCGAGCGGGCCGGCCTCTTCGGGGTTGACGCGGCGGTCCGCCAGGTGGACTTCGCGCAAGTGATGGGGAGGATGCGCTCCATCATCGACGGCGACATTGCGCGGGTCGAACGGGCCCTGAACGAATCCGAGCACATCGACTACTACCGAGAACAGGCCCACTTCGAGGAGCCCTATGTCATGGAGGTGGCGGGGCAGACCATCCGTTCCGACCTGATCTTCCTGGGGGCGGGTTCCGAGCCGGTCATCCCTCCGATCGAGGGCCTAGAGGGGGTCGGTTACCTCACGAGCGACTCCTTTCTCCACATCACGGAGCTTCCAGAGGCCTCCGCGATAATTGGCGGCGGCTTCATCGCGGCCGAGTACGGCCACTTCCTGGCGGCGATGGGCTCGGAGGTCACGATTCTCGGTCGGAACCCCCAGTTCCTTCCCAAGGAGGAGCCCGAGGTCTCCCTTCTCGCGAAACGCGAGCTCGGGAAGCACATGACGATTCTCACGAACCACGAAGTCCGCGAGGCCCGGGCGTCCGGAGGGAGAAAGCAGCTCCTGGCCGTGGATCGCGCCAGCGGGGAGGAAGAGATCATTGAGGCGGACGAAGTTCTCGTGGCCGCAGGACGAGGTCCAACGACCCATCGGCTCCACCCGGAGAAGGGGGGCATCGAAACGGACGACCGTGGATGGATCGTCGTGGACGAGCACCTCCAGACCTCGCAGCCCAACGTTTACGCCCTCGGGGACGCCTTGGGGCGCCACCATTTCAAACACACTGCCAACTACGAGGCGACGGTGGCCTACTACAACGCCGTCCTCCAACACGAGGTCCACCCCGATTACCATGCCATCCCCCATGCCGTGTTCACGTACCCAGAAGTGGCCGGTGCCGGGATGGGAGAGAAGGAGGCCGTGGCCGAGTTTGGAGAGGACGAGGTCGGCATCGCTTTCTATCGCTACGAGGACACGGCGAAAGGCGAGGCCATGGCCGTCCAGGACTACTTCGTCAAGATCATCATCAAACGCGAGACGTACGAGCTTCTGGGGGCCCACATCATCGGACCACAGGCCTCCGTCCTGATCCAAGAAGTAATCAACCTCATGTATACCGAAGAACGGAGTGCCTTGCCCATCGTGAATGGGATGCACATCCATCCGGCGCTTAGCGAGGTCGTGGAGCGATCGCTGTGGACCATCCTGACGCCTGAGCAGTACCAGCATACGCTCCATCACCACGGGCTGTCCGCTGAGTGACAAGGCGATGTCGATCCCATGAGCGAGCTCCCGCCTCTTCTTCTCCTCGCCTCGCTGGCAGGAGCGGCCATCCCGGTCGGCGGCCTCTTCGCTTACCGGGAGCGACTCATGATGGGCCACTTTCGGATGGAGCTCCTCTACTTCCTCGTGGCCTTCGGGGGCGGGGTCGTCTTGTCGGCCGTGGCCCTCGTCCTCGTCCCCTTGGGCCTCGAGGCGCTCAGTCTTGTGGAGGCCATCCTGGCCTTCACCGCGGGAGCGGTGGTCTTTCTTGCGATCAACCGGGCCATCGAGATGCGCGGCCAGATGGCCTCCCAATCGATGAACCTGGTTGCCGACTACATCCCGGAATCCATCGCATTGGGGGCGGCCTTCGCTGCGGGCGGCCCACTGGGTCCCCTTCTCGCCTTCCTCATCGGCACGCAGAACCTCCCAGAGGGATTCAATTCTTATCGCGAACTCAAGGAGGGGGGCCGCACGGCGCGACGGTGTCTCGCCATCCTGGGCGTCGTAGCCATTCTCGGACCCATCGCGGCGTTATTGGGCTTCTTCCTTTTCGGTGGCCAGACTCGCATCGTGGGTTGGATGTTCCTCTTCGCGGCCGGAGGGATCCTCTACACCGTCTTTCAAGACGTCGCGCCCATGGCGAAGTATGAGGGACACTGGCTCCCCGCGCTCGGTGCCATCGGAGGGTTCCTCCTGGGTATGGTGGGGGAGGTCCTGATCACATCCTTGATGTGACTTCACCCGCGGTTGAAGCCCAAGCTAGTCGGATGCTCTGACGGAAGCCTTTTACACGTCAAACGGGATTCCCTCTGGCCAGGAGACGGCGGGCGGCTGACGGTGCCCTAGGCGCTGAGGAAAGTCCCCCCTCCATCGAAACGCGGCCTCGTGCAAGCGAGGGTCCTGAGAGGGACGGCAAGGGCGCAGAAACGACACAGCCCGGGACGAGGATGAATCGCCCGGCGAGGACGTTGTCCCGGGATTTGGTGAGACGGCGACCCCCCGCGGGAGCAAGGCCAAACAGGCCGCAAGGCCGGGTAGGCCGCTTAGTCCAATGCCGCCTAGAACAGAAGGGGGCTTACGGCCGTCACCTGGCTCATAATCCCCCTTATTGTTCGTCGAGGTAGGATTATTGTTCATCAGAGGAGATGCCGCCAATCATCAACACTGGCCAAAGGTGGGGGCGGGCCTCTGGGGCGGGAATTGTGGTTCAAGGACCTAATCGACCCGGCTAGCTCCCCTTCGGCCTTCTCCCTTGGAATCCGAGCCAGAGCCATCAAGTGGGGAGGTCTTCCTCTACCTGGCTGGCGATTCTTGACACTTCACGCAGAATGACTTCCCGGACCTCGTTGACCCTCTCTGGCGGCTCTTCACTTTCTCTCACCATGATTTCGGCTACTGACTCGGCTATGTGGATCAGACTGTAGAGAACCAGATCCTTTGTCGTACTGAACAGCGGGAAGTCCGTGTTCGTCATAATCTCGATGAGGAGGCGCCGCTCATCTACCTGGACCTCCTTCCAAGGACCATCAAAGCCGAGGGATTCGAGACGATGCTCGTATTCAAATCGACGTCCTTTGATTCGAATCGTGTTGCGTTCCTCCTCGTGCTTCTCCCTCGGTCTCCTCTCGTGGTTTCCTTTCTGCTGAGGAGTCTGAGAGGACTCTTGAGTGGGCGAGGAGCGGGTTTCTATATCGACGTCTCGAGGGGTGGAATCGGGCACCTCCCATGCATTGACATCCTCAAAATCGACGCCAACCGGCAGTCTGTAGCCCCTTAGCTCGGGAGACTTTAGCGCCTGC
>JBHIBW010000086.1:0-7130 GCA_046759265.1 Thermoplasmata archaeon | reverse complement strand
GTGGCTCGTCCTCCTCCCCCTCATCATCACGACCCTCTTCGGTTTCCTCCTCATCGCCCTGACCTTCGCCGTTCGCCGCCGGCGGAGGTTGTCCGATGTGGCCCTCGTGGGCCTCCTGATTGCCCTCGTCCTCAGCCTGGACATGGCGGGTCTGGGCGTGCTGGAACGGATCGGCCTCGTCCTCTGGCAGGCGCCGGTCTCGCAACAGCTGCCCGCGCTGATGCTAGAGGTCACCCCCTTCGTCTCGTTCTTCTGGGTGGCCCTCCTCCTCACCGGCGTCCTCATCGTCCTGGCTTCCCGATCCTTCCTGGAGAAGGGAGATCGGAACATCGGGGAGTACTACGGGCTCCTCCTCATCGCCCTCGTGGGCATGCTGCTTGTGGCAGCATCGACCGACCTGTTCGTCCTCTATCTCGCCTTCGAGATGGCAAGCCTCGCCACCTTTGCTTTGGCGGCCTTCCGGAAGCGGGATAAGCGGTCCACGGAAGCCGCGATGAAGTTCTTCATCGTCGGGGTGGTGAGCTCCGCCATCATCCTGTTCGGGATCTCCCTGATCTACGGGGTAAGCGCCCACGTGGCGGCCCAGCTTCCCCCCCAGGCGAGTGCGCCCGCCGTCACCGATCTGCGCTTCCTCGGCACCTCCTTGCCCTTGGGCCTCGCCCAGTTCGAGCCGGTGGTCGTCTTGGGCCTCGTGCTGCTGATCGCCGGCTTCGGGTTCAAGGTGGCGACCGTCCCCTTCCACATGTGGGTCCCGGACGTGTACGACGGGGCCCCCACGACGGTCACCACCTTCCTCAGCACCTCCTCCAAGATCATGGGGTTCGCGGCCCTGTTCAAGATCTTCCTCATCGCGCTCGTGGGGACCGCCGGACAGTGGGCGTTAGCCCTGGGGATCCTGGCCATCGCGACGATGACCCTCGGCAACGTGGCCGCCCTCCCACAGAAGAGCGTGAAGCGGATGCTCGCCTACTCCAGCATCGCGCACGCCGGATACGTCCTCATCGCCGTCGTCGTGGGCAGCCACTCCGATCCTGCCATCGCCGCCTTCGGCCTTGCTGGGGGGCTCTACCACCTGCTGGTGTACGTGTTCATGCAAGGAGGGGCCTTCATCTTCGTCGCGATGACCGCAACCCTCCTAATCGGGGAGCGGTTAGACGACTACAGCGGATTGGCGAAGCGGATGCCACTCCTCGCGTTCGCGATGATGATTATGCTCCTGTCCCTGGCGGGCATTCCGCCGCTCGGCGGCTTTGTGAGCAAGTTCATCCTGTTCTGGGCGGCCGTGCAGGCCGGCCTGGTTCCCGGCTCGGAGTGGATGATCTCCCTGGCAGTGGCCGGCGTCCTGAACAGCGCCCTCTCCCTGTTCTACTACGCCCGCGTGATCAAGCACATGTACATCTTGGAGGGGCCGACGGAGCGCGTCAAGGTGCCGGCCCCCTACTCCGTCTCGCTGTGGGTGGCCCTGATTGGGACCGTCGCGACGGGGGTGTTTGCCTTTTTCTTCATCGACTTCGTCACCCAGGCCGCCGCCCTGTTCTTCGCGTAGACGAGAGGCCTTCTGGGAGTGATTGGTCGGACCGTTCGTCTTAAATGCCCTTCTCCCATCATGGCGGGATTATGGCCTTGGTCGACCCCCTCGTGGCCGTCGTCGTCGGCGTGGTCCTGATTGTAGCCGGACTCGTGTTGGCGTTCTTTGGGGCCGGACTCGTGCGGGTCTTCATGGCCGTCCTCGGGGCGATCATCGGGGGAATCTTTGGATTCCTTGGGGGCAGTCTCCTGGGAGGAGCCATCTTCCCGCTGATCTTCGGCATCGTCGGTCTCATCATTGGGATCGTTCTCTTCGGCTTCGTGGTGCGCGCCGCCGTTGCTATCGTAGCGGGCATCGCCATAGGAGGCGTCGTCTACCTGCTCCTGGGCGGAGCGACGGAACCGGGGGCCACGATTCCCGCGGGAACCGCCGCCTTCGCGTTCATTGGTTTCCTCGTGGGCGCGATTCTGATTTACATCTTTTTCAACCGCTTGCTGGGCGTCATTACGGCGCTGGTGGGAGGGCTCCTGGTGGGCGTCAGCCTGAACTTTATCAGCATAAACCTTGCGGGGTTGGGCGGGGACATCGCCCTGGCCATCGGCCTCATCGGCGGGGGCGTCGTCTTTCTCGCGGGCGCCATTCGCCAGGCGCGTGCCTCAGACTAGGAGGGCGAGGACCGGCTACGGGAGGCGGGAAGGTCGTTGTTGGCTCGAATCGGGCTGGCGCAACGTTCATAACGACGCCACAGCCATTGATTACCGATGGGTTCCCACACGGACATCCGATGGGAGGAATGGGGCGAGGAGGCCTTCCAGAAAGCCAAAGCGGCCGAAAAGCCGATTCTCCTGGACCTATCGGCCGTCTGGTGCCACTGGTGCCACGTAATGGACGAGACCTCCTACTCGGACGACGAGATCATCGGACTCATCAACAGCGACTTCGTCCCCATCCGGGTCGACATCGACCGGCGACCCGACATCCGGGAGCGATACAACTTCGGGGGCTACCCCACCACGGCCTTCTTGAACGGGGAAGGGGAGATCATCTCGGGAGGGACCTACATCCCGCCCGACCAGATGAAACGGGCCTTGGTCCAGATCAAGGCCTACTTCGACCGGACAGGTGGGGTGGTCGACCACAGCCACCGCAGCCCTCCGGAGGTGGACGTGGAGGCGCCCCAGGGTGGGCTCAACGAAGAGATCTACGAGGACGTGCTCGGCCACCTTCTGCAGCAGTATGACGAGGCGTTTGGTGGGTTCGGCGCCGCGCCCAAGTTCCCCCAGCCGGACGTTCTCGATCTGGCCCTCTACCAGTACCAGACCTCCGGGAACGACTTCTTCCGCAAGATGGTGGAAAAGACCCTGGACGGCATGGTGGGGGGCGGGATGTACGACCCCGTCGAGGGGGGCTTCTTCCGGTACTCCGTGACCCGGGACTGGACCGAGCCCCACTACGAGAAGATGTTGGACGTGAACGTGGGGCTGCTCCGAAACTACCTCTACGCCTACGCGGTCTTGGAGAACAAGGCCTACCGGGATGTCGCCGTGGACGTGCTTCGCTACCTGGAGGCCAGCCTGCGGGATCCCGAGGACGGCTTCTGGGGGAGCCAGGATGCGGACGAGGTGTACTACCCCTCCTCGCGGGAGGAGCGGGAACAAATGGAGGTCCCCTACATCGACCGGACCGTGTATGCCGACCTGAGCGGACAGGCCATCGAGGCCTACCTCCTCGCCAGCTCCATTCTGGGGGAGGACAGCTACCGCGAGGCGGCCCTGGCGGCCCTCACCCGTCTGGAGGAGCAAGTCATGACGGAAGACGGATCCTTCTTCCACTATTGGGACGGCTCTCCCCACGTCGACGCGCTTCTGAGTGATTACGTGTCCGTGGCCCGTGCCTTCCTCTCGGCCTTCGAGCACACGGGGGAGGATCGATACCTCGAACGAGCCGAGGCACTGGTCCAGGACATGATGGCCGTCCTGACCGAAGAGAACGGCGTTCTGAGGGATCGACGCGTTCGCGATGACGACATCGGCCTGCTCCGGGAGGGGCAGAAGCCCCTGATGGACAACGCCCACGCGGCCCTCCTCCTACTCAAGCTGCAGGAACTCACCCGCAGGGAGGACTACGGGAAGGCGGCTGCGCAGATTCTCGAGGGCTTTGGGAATCAGTATCGCCGCTACGCCATCTTTGCGTCCGGGTACGCGCTGGCGCTGGAAGCCCATCGAACGGGCGTGCTCAAGGTGGACGTGGTCCATGACGGGGGACCCGGCGGAGGCCAGGAGCTCCTCGCGCCCTTCCTCCGCGCCTTCCAACCTGGCTGGGTTGTCCAACCTCTTCAGGTGGGATCCAGACGCTTCCACGCAGCGAACTACCCCGAGGAGCCCGTCCCGGCAATCTACGCGTGCAAGGGGACGGTGTGTTCGCCCCCGATCACGTCTCCGACTCCCCTCCAAGAGGTCGAAGCGTTCGCCGCCGACCTCGGGGCGCCTGCCTCGTCGTAACACCGGGGAGGATGGGTCGGCGGGACTTGGCGTGGCTCGCCAAGGCGGAAGCGGTCACCATCGAGATTCCCTGCCAAAGGTTTATCCTACGCTAGCTTCTGGACAGCCAGTCCATGGTGAATGGGCAGGAACTCGGTGCCATCTTATTCGCCGGGACCTTGTTGGCCGGAACGCTCATCGTGCTTCTGTCCCCCATCATCTACAAGTTGGTCGAGGAACAGACGAAGTTCCGGCTCTATCTCCTGTTGGCCCTGGTCATTGGGGTGATGGCGGGATCCCTCTACCTCGTGTTCCTGGCCCTGAGCCAGCCTCTCTTCTTCCTCCCCTTCGCCATCCTCGTGGCGGCCCTGCGCGGCGTCTCTCCCACCTTCCTCTACCGATCCCTGGAGTTCCGCTTCGAGGAACGAAGGTGGTGGGTGGTGCTCAGGGTACTCCTCGCCATCGTGTTCCTGGCGTTTGCCGGCTACATCGTGTACACCCTCATCCTCGACTTCCTGGCGCCCCTCCTCGGACCCCAGTCGCCGGAGGCCCTGTTCGTTGAGCAACTCCTGATGGCCGTCGGAGGCGCTTTTGTCGTGGTCCGGATCCTGGCGAGGGTCCTGCCGGAATCGGTTCGAGAGAAGCCGACGGTCTGGATCGCCGCCATCCTCATCTCGGTATCCTTCTCCTTCCTGGCGCCGTTCGCCTTCCCGGAGGGCCAGTACGTCCTCCTCTACCGCCTATCCGGCATCGCAGGCTGGGTTCTCGGGTTCGTCATCCTCTGGAAGTACTCGTGAGCGGCATGGTTTCCGCTTCTGATTACCACAGCAAAGACTCGAGAAGCAACGCTTTTCCCCGGTTAGCTCGCCACGAAGGTCCTAGGACTGGAGATGGCAGAGCAAGAGCTCGTCACCCTATTCGCAGTGCTCCTCATCTCGGGAGCCATCTTGATCCTCTTCGCCCCCATTTTCTATCGCCTCGCCCGGCAAGGGCGCTGGATTCTCAGCTTCGTTCTGGCCGTCCCTGCCCTTCTCCTCGTGACCCTGGGCCTCTCCTTCGTGCAGCTGAGTTTCGCGGACCCGGCCATCCTGGCCCCGGTGGTCGCCATCGTCTTCGCGATGCGGTTGGCGGCCCCCACGCTCACCTTTTTCAACGTCCGGGAACGGCTGGAGGGAAAGAGCTCCTGGACCCCCGCCCGCATGGGGTTGATCGGCGGTTTCGTGACCCTGGGAGTCTACGTGGGCATGAGCGGCTTCTGGGAGAGCCCCGCCATCGACCCGATCCTCATCAGTGAGCGGATCGCCATGGCGGTCGGCACCGCCTTCATCTTCCTCCGCTTCCAGGTGAAGGTGATGCCACGTGGCTCCTACGACATGTTCGTCCTCTGGCTGGGGGCGATCCTCTTCTCCCTCGCCTTCGCCCTCGTGGCGCCCTTCGCCTTCCCGGCGTACGCCGTCCTCTACGCGGTGTCCGGTACGATGGGGTGGCTCATCGCGGCCGCCGTGGCCATGAAGGGCCCTTCGGCGTCCCCCGCCAAGTCCCTTTATACTAGCGCAGGATGGGTCCGCTGAGATCGGCTATGGGCACGTTCTTCACCGAGGCGTACTTCCAAGACCTCGCCGAGCGACTCAACGCGGATGCGGAGTGGCGGAAGAAGGCGGAAGGGGTCACCTCGCGGATCGTCGCCACCGTCAACGACCGCGACTTCTCGGCGCTCCTGGACATCCAGAGTGGGGAGGTGGCGGCGTCGCGGGTGGACGCCGACGCCCCGGCGGACTTCAAGTTCGAGGCGGATTACGACGTCTGGAAGGCCGCGGCCCAGGGGGAGGGGGACCTGACGTCCCTCGTCATGACCGGACGCATGCGCTTCCGAGGGTCGATGTCCAAGATTATGGGGATGATGACGCCCCTCAACCGTCTCACCGAGATCCTGCGAGATCTCCCGAAGGACTTTGACTGAGACGGCTCGCGATTCCGGGCCTCACCGAAACCGTTTTCTCGCCGCGCGGCCTTGAAATCCGGGACGGAGGTCCGTCCCGTGATCGATTTTACGCCCAGCGAGGAGCAGAAGCTGCTCGTCCAGACGGCCCACGAGTTTGCGGAGAAGGAGATGCGTCCCGTGGCCCTCGAGTACGATCAGAAGGCCGAGGTGCCCTGGGACATCATCGGCAAGGCCCACAAGCTCGGGCTGACCACGGCGTACATCCCCGAAAAGTACGGCGGCGGCGGCATGGTCGGAACGCTCACCTGGGCCATGGTCATGGAGGAGTTGAACTGGGGGTGCGCGGGGATGGCCACCGGGCTCATCGGCGGCGGCCTCGCGGTCCTGCCGATTCTGTACATGGGGACGGAAGAGCAGAAGGAGCGCTTCCTCCCCGTCTTCACCGACCCGGAGCCGCACCTGGGGGCCCTCGGCCTGACCGAACCCGGGGCCGGCTCCGATGTGCGGGCCATGTCCACCCGGGCGGAGAAGGACGGGGACGAGTGGGTCCTCAACGGCACGAAGCGCTTCATCACCAACGGAGGGATCTCCGACATCCACGTGATTTTCGCCCAGACGGATCCCGATCTGGGCTACTTCGGCATCCGAGCGTATGTCGTGGAGAAGGACAATCCCGGCCTCAAGATGGGAAAGGTGGAGGACAAGATGGGCATCCGGGCCTCCCACACGGCGGAGGTCATCCTGGACGACTGCCGGGTCCCAGGGGCGAACCTGTTGGGAGGGGAGAAGACCTCCTGGATCGGGGCCATGAAAACGCTGGAGATGTCCCGCCCGGTCGTGGCCTCGGGGTCCATCGGCGTGGCGCGGGCGGCCTACGAGTACGCGTTGGACTATGCGCGGGAGCGGAAGACGTTTGGGAAACCCATCGCCATGCACCAGTCCATTGCGTTCATGCTGGCGGACATGAAGACGGCTATTGAGGCGGCCCGTCTCCTCGTTTGGAAGGCGGCGTGGATGGCCGACCACGAGATGCCGGCCAACAAGGACGCCGCCATCGCCAAGCTCTTCGCGGCCGATATGGCCATGAAGGTCACGACGGACGCCGTGCAGATTGTGGGGGGCTCCGGCTACATGAAGGACCTGCCCGTGGAGAAGTGGATGCGGGACGCGAAGGTCTTCC
>JBHIBW010000085.1:0-7360 GCA_046759265.1 Thermoplasmata archaeon | reverse complement strand
CCTCTGCCCCCACTCCCCCTTGGGCTCACTCACCCTTTCGAGCCTCGAACTTCTCGAGGGGGCCCCCATTCAGGCCGTTCCACCGCCGGAGGCGGTTTCTCAGGCGTGCCAACCCGGGGTGTCTTCGGTCGAGGAACTCCACCTTTCGCATGTACCACACGGCGTGCTTTCGATGACCCTCATCGGCGTAGAGGGCGGCCAGGGCGAACAGGGCCTCTGGGTTCAAGGGATCCTCTCGAAGCTTCGCGAGGCACGAGAGATACTCCGCCGCCTGCTCATCCATGGAAGGCTCCGGCCGCCCGGTGGGGAGGACCGCCTATATACTACGCGACACAATTCTCAGGAACTGCACAGACGAACATCCCCACGATCGTCGAGGGGAAAGGACGACCGATGACCCTAGAACAGGATGTCCTCGCCGAGATCAAACCGACCCACGAAGAGGTCGAGGAGACCTTCCGCATCGCGGAGTCTTTGCTGGGACGTCTGGCCGAAGAGGCCCAACGGGAGGGGATTCCGGTCAAGCCGCTACTCGTGGGATCCGTGGCGAAAGGAACCTTCCTCAAGAATCCCGAGATCGACGCCTTCGTTGCCTTCCCCCCGGAGACCTCGCGGGAAGACTTGGAGCGGTGGGGACTTCGGCTGGGGCGGGTCCTCGATGATCCTACCCTGCGCTACGCTGAGCACCCCTATACCCGTGGCGTCTACAAAGGGCTCGAGGCCGACGTCGTCCCTTGCTACGAACTCGACAGGCCTTCGGCCAGGATGACAGCAGTGGACCGGACCCCGTTCCATTTCGAGTACGTGCGCGAGCGGATGAGTGGTCCACAGAAGGACGAGGTTCGGCTCCTGAAGCGGTTCATGAAAGGGACAGGAACCTACGGAGCCGAGGCTCGAACCCAAGGGTTCTCGGGCTACCTCAGCGAGCTTCTGATCCTGTGGGCCAACACCTTTGCCTCCGTCCTGGAGAACGCCGCGGGTTGGCGCCCTCCGGTCCGACTCGAGCTTGAGTCGGAGACCCAGAGGCCCTTCGACGAGCCTTTGGTGTTTGTCGATCCCGTGGACGCCGACCGAAATGCGGCTTCCGCCGTCTCTTCGCACGCCCTTGCGACCTTCATCCTGGCGGCGAAGGCCTACCGTAGAAGTCCCGATCGTCGCTTCTTCTTCCCCGAGCCCGTCCGTCCCCTCTCCATGACCGCCCTTCGGAAGATAGCCCGTGGACGCGGGACCGCCCTCCTCGGCGTCGCGGCCTCGGCGCCCGACCTGACTGAGGATGTGGTCTACCCGCAGCTCCGAAAGGCGGAAGGGGCCATCCGGAGCTTCCTGCGGAAGAAAGAGTTCCGGGTCCTGAGGTCGGCACCCTCCCTCCTTGAGAAGGAGTGGCTCTTGCTCTTCGAGCTGGAGTCCGGAGAACTCCCCCCTGTTCGCAAGCACGTAGGGCCTCCGACATGGCTCGACCACGCGGAAGCCTTTCGCGCGAAGTGGGAGGGGTCCTCGAAGAGAGTGGCGGGTCCCTACATCGAGGGAGACAGGCTGGTCGTCGATGTCGAGCGGGTGGACACGAAGGCCGCCTCGGCCCTTCGGAATGGACTACGGGGGTTGAGCCTAGGGAAGAACCTCGACCGCACGGTGAGGGAAGGCGCCAGCGTGATGGAGGGCGAGGAGATCGCCCGGGCCGGCTTCCGTGGGCCGCTGACGGAATTCCTGGGGCGTGACCTCCCATGGCAGGTCAGGACGTCGCCACGATAAAGTCAAAACTGCTGCTATGGCCCACCCGGTCTTGGGCGCTTATGATGATCGTGTAGGCTCGGCCCGGTTCCGCGTTTTCGACGGTGGAGCTCCAGACCGCCCCCTCACCCGTGAAGGTCATCGAATCGGGGGCTTGGTGCTCAGTCCCTCCGACGGTCACCTGCATCTGAACCGCGACAAGCTGCTGGTTGTCCGTGACGTTGGCTAGGACCTGAAAGCTGGTCGCGCCTCCAAGGGTCAGCCTGGTGGACTCCTGGTTGAAGACGTTCACGGGGATGCCCCCGGGGATTGCGGCATTGTGGATGAGCGGGGGCGAGATGTCCAAGAAGGGCGGGTTAAGCAGCAAGACCCAGAAGGCAAACCAAGCGAAGAGGTGGATGGCGCCGTTACCGGCCCACAACTTCCAATCGAACTTGGACAGGTCGACGCCGGCGAGTGGGTAGACGTACCGGAGCCCGTACAAGGCCACAAAACCCAATAGGCCGGCCACCGGGGTGAGACCCGCCAATGTGAGGGCCCAGGACGCAAGGGCGACCCCGAAGGCGTAGCCCAAGGTAATCATCGCGGCCTTGGCCCCTTCGATCTCCCGCTTCATGAACGCGACTTCGTCGAACTCAGGGGCCTTGAATTCGAACGACTCCTTCTTCTTTCGTTTCTTGCGGGCCAAACGCCTTTTGGAAGGGGGGGCGGCTTAAACCCTTTTCCGGGACCTGGCCAGCGCGCCGTGGGCGGTCGTAAGTACGGAGGTTTCTTCCCCCATCGTGCCCCTGCTGAGGTACCCACCGGTTCGCCCATGGAGCTCTCGAAGTCCGACAAAGATCCCTGCGCCCATCCGAGGGTGGAGTTCCTCGGAGAGGACACGAGCCGGAATCGATACTCCCAATGTCGCTCCTGCGGCTCGATCCTGATTCACGACAGCAGGAGGGTCTGGATCATTCCCCCCGCGGGCCCACCGGGATCCCGGGACCCCGCTTGAATATATTCGTGCAATTTATGCGCCCTTATGGTATATACCATCAGGGTCCGCTATGGAGAGCCGGAAAATTCAGAAGGTGGGCGTTTCGACCTTGACCATCTCCCTCCCCAAGGAGTGGACGGAGTCCCAGGACCTCCAGAAGGGGGATCAGGTGTTTCTTGAGCGGGAGGGCGAGTCCCTCCGGCTGCTGGCCCCCGAGGGAGCCCAGAGGAAGCTCGATAGGCCCACCCCGGAGTACGTCATCGACGCAGACGTTCTCGACGAGCCACGGATGCTCGAACGGGTCATCGTAGGCAATTATGTGTTGGGGCGGGAACGTCTCATCGTTCGATCGTCCTCCCGCCTGAGCAGCGCGCACCTGGAGGAGCTTCGGGATGTCGTCAGGCGGCTCATGGGCCTGGGCATCCTCGAAGAGACCGGGCAGAGGGCCGTCCTTCAGTGCTCCATCGAGCCCTCCAAGTTTCCTCTCGACTCCCTGATCAAGCGCCTCTACAACCTGGGGAAGACGATCCTCTTGGACTCCATGGAGGCCCTCGTGACGCGGGATCGGACCCTCGCGGAAGATGCCCTCCGGCGGGAGGACGACGCGGACATGATCTACTGGCTCCTCGTCCGTCTGATTCTCTCCGCTCAGCAGGAGGACGCCCTCATCACCAAACTGGGCATGGAGAACCGACTGAACAATGCAGGGTACCGCCTCATTGCCAAGGAGCTCGAGACGGTGGCCGATTGCGGGAACGCCGTCGGGGAAGCCGTGTTGCGCCTCTTGGACGCGGACGCGCAGATCCCTTCTCGCGTCCTTGCCAGCCTGGCGGACCACGCTTCGGAGGCCGCGAGGCTGTATGGGGATGGCCTCGCGGCCCTCATTACCCGGGACCTCAAGCTGGCCAATCGGACGGTGGAAGGGGGACGCGAGATGGAGACCCGCCTGGGCGAGTTCATGACCCGCGTCTTTGGGGAGGTCCGGGAGGTCGGCACCCTGGTGGGGCTGAAGACCATCGTCGACAACCTCTCGCGGATTGCCGAGTACTCCCACTCCATCGCCAACGTGGCGATCAATCGTTATTTGGAACGGTCCACGCCCATGTGCCACGCGATCGTGGCGGAGGAGGTTTAGTCGCTATCCCAGCTTCTGGAGACCCTGCGCGACTTCCGGCGCCACGGAGACCACACTGAAGTCGCTGGACACCGTATCCGTGGCCACCATTTCGTCGAAGGCCTTGAGTCGTTCCCGGGCCCCGCCCACGAACAGGCCGTGAACGCAACCCGCCACGACGCCTCGTGAGCCCTGGTCCTGGACGATGCGGGCGGCGCTAACCATGGTTCCTCCGGTGGAGACCACGTCGTCAACGATGGCGACCCGGCGATCCTTGACGGGGAGCTTCTTCCCCTCCGTCTCTACCGTCCAGCTGTCGAGACGTTCCTTCTTCAGGTAGTCCCAGGGGATGTCGATGAGGTGTCCCACCGTCTCCGCGTGTCGGGCCGCGTTCTCATCGGGCGCCAGGACCATCTCCACCCCCATCTCGTTGAATCGCCGAGCGAGAGCGGGCATTCCCGTGATGTTCAGTGCCGGGATGTCGAAGTAGTCCATCACCCGGTCGTTGTGGACATCCACCGTCAAGAGGGCGTCCGCACCGATTTCCAGCCTCTTCGCGACGGCCCGGGAGCTGATGGCTTCCCCGGGATGGAACCTCTTGTCCTGCCGGCCGTATCCGAAGTAGGGAACGACGATGGACACCCGCTCTGGGGCGGCATCGCCTACGGCGTCTTGGAGAAGGAAGAGTTCGAGCAGCTTGTCGTTCGGGTAGGTCGTCTGGACCACGGCGACCTCCTCGCCGGCGACGCCCTCCGGTACGCGAACGTGGAGTTCGCCATCCGCGAAGGTGCGGACCTCCGCAACCAGCAGATCGGCGGCGAGGAGGCCCGCAAGCTCCTTGGCCAGAGACACGGAGGCGGAACCGCTCACGACCTTCACGGGACGACCCGTGAAGAGTAGCGGTCCATAATTATAGGTTGTTTGCGCGGGCGCGTCGGAATTAGGTCATGGGGCGCAGGCGATAGATCGCAATCTCGTCAAAGAAGAGAGATTCCCTTCCCACCTCTTCGGAGCGGAAGGTGGTCTCGACCTTCGCGAGGGCCTTCTGATTCTGAGCGGAGAGAAGCAGGTAGATGACGCCCCCTCGGGCGACGAAGGGGGGGAGGTCGTGGAGAAAGCGGAGGATGACCTCATCCCCTCCTCGCCCTCCGCTCCACGCGCGATCCAGCCAGCCGCCGCGGGGATGGAGGGGGAGGTAGGGCGGGTTGAAGGCGATGACATCGAAGGACCCGCACAGACCGCCGAAGAGGTCCGCCCGGGCGATGTCGACGGAGAGGCCGTTCCTCCGTGCGTTGGCCCGGGCCAGGGAGGTGGCGAGGGGGCTGATGTCGGTAGCCACGGTCGGCACCAGCTGGGCGGCGTGCAAGGCGATGAGGCCCGTGCCGGTCCCGATTTCCAGAAAGGACGCGGCATCCGTCAGGTCGAGGGTGCGAAGGAGGAGATAGCTGTCCTCCGCCGGTCGATAGACCTCATCGATCTCGCGCACGTCCAGGGAGGGGTCCAGCTCCACGCCGGTTGAGCCCGGCTAAGGTTCATAACAGTTCCTCGCCCTGGATTGCGTCGTGCTCTGGCTCCTGATTCTGGTCCTCGCCGTGGCGGCGACGAGCTTCCTGTACCCCCTGCTTCGGAAGACGTACTTCACCCCGGTTCTGGTCCTAGCCAACCTCGTCTTGTTCCTGGTCCTTGTGCTCGTCGTCAACTTCTCCACGGACCCGAACCTGGGCGAGTTCATCACCTTGAACCTGCTCTTCAAACCGCAAGACCTCGTGGAGGGCCGCCCCTGGACCCTGATCACCAGCATGTTTCTTCACGCCAGCGTCCTGCACGTCATCTTCAACATTCTCTTCCTCTACCTCCTTGGTCTCCCCCTCGAGGACCGCATCGGCAGCCCCGCGTTTGCGGCGTTGTATCTCGCCACGGGCATCGGGGCGTCCTTGGTGTTCGCCGTGGTGGAGTGGGGGAACCTCGTCGCCGCGCTAGGGGCCTCGGGGGCCGTCATGGGCATCGCGGGGGCCTTCCTAGCGCTCTATCCTCGTGACCGAATCTTCTTCATTCTGGTCTTCCTGATCCTCCCTCAGGTCCGGGTCTACCTGGCCGTCGGCGTGGTGATTCTCGGGGAGGCTTTGCTGCTCTTTCTCGGGGTCCAGGACGGCGTCGCCCACGCGGCGCACATGGGCGGGGTGGGCTTCGGGATCCTCCTCGCGACCCTGCTCCGCCCCCGGAAACAGGAGGCGCCCCTCCGGCGCGTGGCCCTCGACGACCTCGCCACGACGGACGAGCTTCGAGAGAACCTGGTCCGAATCCAGGAGGAGAGCGTCGGAGAGGTTCGGGAGGCCTGGGTGGATCACTTCCTTGCGAAAGCCCGGTGTCCCCAATGCCAGGGGCCGTTAGCTCGCCGGGGTCAGGTCGTGACCAGCGACTGCGGATGGGAGCGGCACCTCTGACCTTTGACGCCTTATACCCGCGGCCCGATGGTGCGGCGGGATGGAGCCGCCGAGCGCTCTCCACCTGGAGTGCCCCACCTGCGGACGTTCACCGCATCGCGTCCTCCGAGGTCGGCTCTCCCGGGGCGAGGAGCTGGTGCTGGAGGGCGTGTTCCGCTGCCTTCAGTGCGGGCTCACTCGACGCGAAACGTATCGGGAGTGGGCCCCCCTTCGTGTCCCCCTCGTAGTCAGCGACGGGGCGGACTCCCGGCAGGTCCCACTGGACCTCTTTCCGGGAGAGGAGGTACGAGTCGGGGACTCCGTGGAGGCGGAGGGGAGACCCGTGCGGATCACCGCCATCGAGGCGGGGGAGAAGCGGGTCCAGGTGGCCCCCGTCGAGGCCATCACGACCCTGTGGAGCCGGCAGGCGGATCGCCTGACCGTCAAGTTTTCGCTGAACAAAGGCCGACGGACCATTCCGTACGAGATGCCTGCCCTTCCCGAGGAGGAGTTTCAGGTCGGCGACCTGGTACGGCTCGGGCGCGAGCGCGCCGTGATCCACCGCATCAACACGCCCCGAGGTACGGTCCGAGAGGGGGTCGTGCCCGCCCGCGACATCGTCCGCATCTACTGCCGGACCGTGCGTCACCCCCGTTCTTCACGCGGGGGCAGGAGAAGGTAGATGGCCGACCGGTATCAGGACCGACGCGAGCGAATGATCGAACGTCTCGTACGAGACGGGGTGCTTCGGACCCCCCGCGTCATCGAGGCGGTGCGAGCGGTCCCCCGCCACGCGTTTGTCCCGCGTCACCTCCGTGAGAGCGCCTACTATGACACGCCTCTGACCATCGGCTCGGGCCAGACCATCTCGGCCCCCCACATGGTGGGCATGATGCTGGAGTACCTCGACCTCCAGCCGGGACAATCCGTGCTCGAGATCGGAGGCGGCTCGGGGTATCATGCCGCCCTCGTCGCGCAGATCATCGGGCCGGAGGGGCACGTCTTTGCGGTGGAGAGGATTGCGGCCCTCGCGAAGAAGGCGCGGGGGCGGCTCGAGAAGTTAGGGCTGGAAGACCGGGTCGTGGTTCTGGCCCGCGAGGGCTCCGAGGGGCGGCC
>JBHIBW010000084.1:0-7368 GCA_046759265.1 Thermoplasmata archaeon | reverse complement strand
ACCCTGGGACGACCGCGGAGAATTCGAAGGAGTAGGTCCCGGTGAGCGTGCCCCCGAGGGACGCGGAGGTGTCGCTCACATACGTGAGGCCGCCGGGGAGGGTCACGTTGACCCACACCCGTTCGGCGTGGTACAGGCCGCTGTTGTTGAACCAGATGGTGAAGGTGGTGGTGTCCCCGGGCTCGAGTCCCGTGGGGGAGGCCGCCACGGCGTACGTCATGAGCGCGTTGAGCAGGGTTACGGGCACATCGACCTCGGCCGAATTGATCGCCGCACCCGAAAGGTCCAACGCCTCCAGCCCGAAGTTTGTCAGTACGACCGTTCCGTTGGGGATGCCCCCCACTGCGGACACGGTGAGGTTGAACGTGTAATCGCCGGGCGTCACGTCGGTGAAGGCGAACGAGTAGGTCCCCGAGAGGGTCCCTCCGATCAGGGCCGCGTCGTCACTCACATAGACGAGTCCCGGAGGCAACGTCACGTTGACCCAGACGAAGGAGGCGTTCGCCGCCCCCGTGTTGGAGAAGGTGATCTCGAAGGTCGTGGTCGCCCCAGGTCCCAAGGAGGAGGGGTCCACGACGATGACGAGGCCCATCTCCGCGTTGTGAATCGTGATGCTCTCGCTCTCGGAGGACGACTGGAGGGAGGCTCCCAAGGGGTCCTGTGCCTCGAAGGTGAAGTTCGTCACCGATACGGTGCCGTTGGCCACGCCCCCGTTGGCCCGAATCGTGATGTTGAACACGTAGGTGCCCGGGGCGACGCCCAGGAAACGGAACTCGTAGCAGCATAGGGACACCCCGCCGATGGAGGCGGCGTCGTCGCTGACGTAGGAGAGCTCCGGCCCGAGGGTCATGTTGACGTACACGACACCCGCGTCCCCGCCACCGGAGTTCGTGAACGTCACCTGAAAGTTCGTGGCCTGTCCCGGGTTCAGGGTCGTGTCCGCCGGGACGACGGAGTAGGAGAGGACCCCGTTGACCAGGGTGACGTTCACGTCCTGAGCCGAGGGGCTCAGCGGCGCGCCCGCCGGGTCAACGGCCTCGAGGGTAAAGCTGGTCGTCGCCACGGTCCCGTCTGCGACCCCGCCATTCGCCGAGGCCGTAATGTTGAAGGAGTAGGTCCCCGGGGCCACGTTCGCGAAGGCGTAGTCGTAGCAGCACGTACCGATCCCGCCGATCAAGGTGGCATCGTCGCTGACGTAGCTCAGCTCCGCCGGGAGGGTGACGTTCACCCAGACCGTCGCCGCGTCTCCCTGCCCCGAGTTCGTGAAGTCCACTCGGAATACGATGGTGTCACCGGGTTGCAGGGTTGTGGGGGAAGCCGAAGCCGAGAAGGACAGGACGGCATTCACCACGGTAACCGAGACGTCCTCGGCCGACTGGTTGATGAGTCGTCCATTGGCGTCGAGGGCCTCGTAGGTGAAGTTTGTCCACACGACCGTTCCGTTGGCGGTTCCGCCCTCCGCGGACGCGGTGATGTTGAACGTGTAGCTCCCGGGGCTCACGTCCATGAATTGGAAGCTCTCACAGCAGGTTCGCACCCCGCCGATGGCGGCGGCGTCGTCGCCGACGTAACTCAGTTCCGCGGGGAAGGTGACGTTCACCCAGACCCGAGAGGCGGCTCCTTGGCCTGTGTTGTCAAAATCCACCCGGAAAACCGTCGAATCCGCCGGCGGGAGGGTCGTCGGGGAGGCGGAGGCAGCGTAATCCATCAAAGCCAAGGCAAACAGGCCGAACTCCATGTGCTCCCCGCCCGCCGCGCGGGGTTGCCTATTGCCAGCGGAACCGTCAGAGACCAGGGCCTCGACGTTCCATGAGTCGGGGTCGTTGTACCCACCGGGGGTGCTGTTTGTGGGCTCCGATGCCGCCTTCACCGTTAGGCCGAGGGTGAAGGAGAGATCGAACTCGTATCCGATGAGTGTGGGGCCACTGTAGATCGCCGTGAGCGCGCTAGCGGAGGCGTTGTACTGTGCGTTCCCCTCGACCACGCTCCACTCGTCCAGCGTGGCGTTTCCGGGGTCCGCGAGGTCCACGTACCGCAGCTCGACGCGGTAGTCGGTCCCGTTGGTCTGTTCAGCGAAGGTGAGCTCGGGCGTGACGTTGCCGTCGTACCACATGCGGATTCCGACCGCCCCGTCGGTCCCGATGTCTGCCCAGCCGTCCCCATCCGTGACGTTGAACAGAAGTCGATAGGGGGTGATCGGATCCAGGAGGCCGCCTGCGAGGGATTGACCCCCGGCGTCCTCCAGCCGAAGATCGGCAATCTCCGGCGCATCGTTGTAGGCGGTCCGGACGGTCACGTAATCCAGCCGCGCCCCTCCGAAGTCCGTTCCCACCCGGACCCTCAGGTTGGCATTTCGAAGATGGGAGGCGTTCCAGGCCGTGGCGGAAGTGAAGTCTAGCCACTCCACGGCGTCGTCGTCCGCCGACTTGTTCGTCGCGGTCTGGTTGGCAGCCCACGTCGTGCCCCCGTCCCAAGAGACCGTCACGTTAAGCGTCGGGGCCGTGTTGTTGCGCCACCACTCGATGCCGACCTCTACCGCCTGGACTTCGTCGGCGGGATCCAGGGTGAAGCCAAACCCGCGCCACGCGGTGTCGTACGAGGGAGGGGGCCGGGGAACCTCGAGTTCGAGCCAGGTGACCCGGAGCTGACGGTTCCCCGAGCCGGAGAGGAAGGTCACGTCAAACATCACCCGGAGGTCCGTGTAGTCCGTGATCGAATCTGCCTCCGCGGCGGTGAGCGCCTGGACGAAGGTTGCGTACGTCTGTGAGGTGATATCCGGGTGGGACCAAGACGCAAGAACGGCCGCTCCTTGCTTCAGCTCGACCGTCAAGCTCAGCACCGAGGACCCCCCGCCGGACCCAGCGTTCCGGAATCGATAGCGCAGGATGTGATCGTTCGAGACCCGGGGGTCCGCCACGTTGCCAAGACCGAGCTCGGCATCGTCGAGGCTGCTGGGGTTGGTCACGGTCTCCGTGTACGTCGCGTCGTCGTCTGGCGTGTTCTCATTCACCTTGGTGTAGTTGACACCGTCCCCCGCCGAGTCGAACCAGTTGGTCACGACCAGGTCCATGTCCGGTCTCGCGTACTGGGGGGCGACGGGCGCCCGGTTGAGATTGAGACCGATGCTCACCCATTCCTTCCCGTCCTCCTTGTTGCTCCGAGTCATGACGACGCTGCTTGCCCCTGTCTCCTCGCTGGAGGTCGCTCGGTGGTCAGAGGTCCCGGTTCCGCCCATCTCTTCGTTGTAGATCTGCGTCTGCCCCGCCCCGACGATGGGGACTTCTTGGCCGATATCCGCGGTGAAGTCAACAACGAGGTCTCCGACCTCGCTGCCTACGGTGATGCTGATGGTCGTCCCCGTACTGCCCTCCCCGGTCGTCAGGTTGTCGCCGGGCATCGTCTGGTGGACGCCGGTGTAGGAGACCGCCCCCGCGGTGTACTTGTCAATGCCCGCGAGGTTCCCCGTGACCAGGGCTGTCCCGACCGTGGGGGCGATGAGCCCGTAGAGGGTGACCCGGGGCTGGCCGCCGCTGTGGACGAGGGTCGTGAGGAGGGCGAAGCTCGTACTCCCGTACTGGGGGGTCCCCAGGACGACTTCCCCGCCGTCCGTGGCGACCGCAAGGAGGAGGATCCGGTTGGCGCCGGGCGGGGTGGTGTGGCTGAAGCTCCACGAGGTCGTGTCGGCCGAGTCCGTCGTTGTGGCGACGCGCTGGATGACGGAACTCCCAGCGGACGCGTTTGCGTAGGCGTACAGGTCATCGCTCGCGAAGGCGTTCTGGCAGGCCGTCCAGTTCACGCCGTACGCGCGACAGCCGGTGGCGTTGCCCTGGTCTACCACCGCCGTGGCGGATCCCAGGGGCGAATCCATGCCCAGGAACGGAGACAGGGCGAGGGGAGAGAGGAGAAGGCTGAGGGCAAGGAGCCCGGTGCGCCACGCGACGGCTCTCCCAGAGGAGAGGGCTCGAACTGGCCCGGTGGACACACGCTTGAGGTCCCTGGTCTGAGGGGAAAAAGCTTATCCCACAGTTATCAGGGAAGGCGGCAAAAAGAACCCGGGCGCGGAATTGATTTAGGAGAGCGCTTCGGCAGCTGCAACGAGCCCGGGATGCCGAGTCTCGAAGTACGATCGAGCCGATCCGAGGAGGGTGGTGCGCCACCACGGAACGTGGTCCGAGTACCACCCGACCACGCTCCCCAGGGACTCCTCGAGGGAATGCGCGGGGGTCCATCCCGTGTCGATGCGTACACGGGCACTGTCTACGGCGTGGCTCAGGACGTGGCCCGGACGGTCTTCCACCAAAGTGATGAGGTCGGGCGATTGCCCGAGCGCCTTCACAATAGCCTCGGCCACCTGTAAGGTGGACCTCCGCTCCCCCGTGCCGATGTTGAACACGCGCCCCTCCAGGCCTTCCTGTTCGAGAAGAAGGCGCAGCGCCCGGCAGTGGTCCTCCACATGAATCCACTCCCGTCGGTTCTCCCCCGTGCCGTACACGGGCAGCGGTTCGTCGAGGAGGGCGGAGAGGGCGAACAGAGGAATGGCCTTCTCCGGGTGCTGCCACGGGCCGTAGTTGTTCACGCATCGGGAGATGATCACAGGTAGGCCATACGTGGCGTGGTAGGCGTACGCGAGGCGGTCGGCCCCCGCCTTGCTGGCCGCGTAGGGCGACTTGGGTCGGAGGGGGGAGTCCTCGGTCGAGTCGGCGTCCCCTGCCTCCCCGTAGACCTCATCCGTCGAGATATGGAGGAACCGATCGACGCCAAGCCGTCGGGCCGCTTCCAGGAGCACGAAGGTCCCGTACACGTCGGTGGTGACGAAGGTGCCGGCCTCCGCGATCGACCGATCCACGTGCGTTTCCGCGGCGAAGTGAATGACCCCGTCGCATCCGGCCATCGCCTCCTTCACCGCCCCGGTATCGGTCACGTCCCCCTGATGGAAGGTCACCTCCCCTGCATCCACGAGGTCCTGGATGTTCGCGATGTTCCCGGCGTAGGTCAGCTTGTCGAAGACCACGAGGTCGTGGTCGGCCTCCTTCGCCAGGAGCCGAACAAAGTTGGCGCCAATGAACCCCGCGCCACCCGTCACCAGGAGCCGCTGCACGTCGGGAGGATGGAGGAGGCTCGATTAAGGCTTCTGGAGCCGCCCCAACCTCGGAAGAGGCTCAGGATTCTTTAACGACCCGTGCATGCAACCCTCGTTGGCGCGCGTTCTCGTCTTCGGTGCGAGCGGCCTCCTGGGCCAATACGTCGCCGACGAGGCCGTCGCTCGCGGACACGAGGTCTGGGGATCGTACTTCTCCTCGCCCCTCCCGAAAGGCCGCCAGTCGATTCGTGTGGACTTCAAGAAGCCCGCGACCATCGAGGCTGCGTTCGACCAGGCGGACCCCGACTGGGCGGTCATCTGTTCGGCTCGCACGGACGTGGACGACTGCGAGGAGGTGCCGCAGAAGGCGCTGGCCGTGAATGCCCACGGCCCGGCCCACGTGGCCCAGCTGTGCCGGGACCGGAACGTCCGGCTCATCCACACCTCCACCGACTACGTCTTCGACGGGAAGGACGGGCCGTACGACGAGAAGGCGGACCCGAACCCGCTCAACCAGTATGGAGCCTCCAAGCGGGAGGGGGAAGACCGGGTGCTCAAGATCTTCCCGGGAGCCCTCATTCTCCGGTTCTGTGCTCTCTATGGCTGGAATGTCATCCGCGGCAAGGCGAATAGCGTGACCTGGATCCTTTCTCTGCTCCGCAACGCCCGCCAGGTTCCGCTCTTCGCGGACCAACGGGTCTCCCCCACCTACGCCCACGAGGCCGCCGCCACGATTCTCGACCTGGCGCCGTACCTGACCTCAGGCTACCTCCACCTGGCGACCCCGGACTGCGTGACCCGGCTTGCGCTTGGTAAGGCGATCGCGGAGGTCTTCGATCTCCCCCTCGACCTGTTGCGGCCCACGACGGTGGCGGCGACCCGTCTCCTCGCTCCGAGGCCCCTTCACTCCTGCCTCACCTCCACCCGGCGTGATGTGCGACTGAAGCGGGCGCCTCGGCCCCTGAAGGAGGCGCTGGCGCACATGAGGGATGCGGAGTGAAGGGCGTCGTCCTGTCCGGCGGTCACGGGACCCGGCTACGCCCGCTGACCCACACGGGCCCGAAGCAGCTCATTCCCATCGCGAACAAGCCCAACATCCTCTACTGCCTGGAGGACCTCCGCGACGCGGGCATCACGGACATCGGGATCATCCTGGGCGACATCATGCCCGAGCGGGTACGGGAGGCCCTGGGAAACGGCGCGGAGTGGGGCCTGAACCTCACCTACATCGACCAGGGCGCCCCGCGCGGCATTGCCCACGCCATCCTCTGCGCCCAGGAGTTTGTCGGAGAGGACGCCTTCTGCGTGTACTTAGGTGACAACGTCCTCAAGGGATCCATCCAGCCGATGGTCGAGGAGTTCCGCCAGGGCAAGGACGACGCGGCCGTCCTCCTGGCCAAGGTCCCGCAGCCAGAACGGTTCGGGGTGGTCGAGGTGGATCCCGAAGGTCAGGTTCTCTCCCTGGTCGAGAAGCCGAAGGAGCCGAAGAGCGACCTGGCGCTAGTCGGCATCTACCTCCTCCGACCGAACATCTTCCCCGTCATCCAAAGACTGAAGCCTTCTTGGCGGAACGAGCTGGAGATCACCGACGCCTTGGATCGCCTCCGGGCGGGCGGTGGAAGCCTCAAGGCGCACGAGGTGACGGGGTGGTGGAAGGATACTGGTCGGGCGGAGGACATCCTGGAGGCCAACCGGCTGATTCTGGATGACATTGAGGCGGTCGACGACGGGACGGTCGAGCGAGGGGCCCGCGTTGAGGGGAGGGTTCGGATTGACTCGGGATCCGTCGTGAGGACCGGAAGCGTGGTGAAGGGTCCTACCGTGATCGGGCGGGATTGCGTCATCGGCCCAGACACGCAGGTCGGGCCCTACACCTCTATCGGGGACGGCTGCCGCCTCGTCGGGGCCGACATCGAGGGCTCCATCGTCATCGGGGACAGCACGATCGAAACCCCGAATAAGATCGTGAACAGCCTCATCGGACGGCACACGACGATCCGCGCTGTCAACAGCGTCTCGCCCCTGGGTCAGCAGCTCATCGTGGGAGAGAACAGCACCCTTGTCCTGTAGTCACTCGATCTCCTCCACGGTGAGCTCGCCGTAGATGTAGCGGGCCACCACAAACGGGCCGACGGCCCCCAGGACGGCGCCCACGACGTTTTGCAGGAAAAACAGCATCGAGCGTCTCGCGATCATCGCCAGGCTTCGGGCGAGCCACGGTAGGGTCGTGAGATAATGTTTGCCCTATCAGTTCGGGCTGCTAGAATTTAAGCCCCCCGAGACGAATG
>JBHIBW010000083.1:0-7939 GCA_046759265.1 Thermoplasmata archaeon | reverse complement strand
GGCCAACGGCGACAGACTCAAGATCTGTTCCCATAGGGGTTCCCAGGTTCGAATCCTGGCCCTCGCATCCCCCTACCCGGGTCGCTCTCGGGTCCGAGGGCTTATCTAAGGCGCTGCGGTCCTCGGTAGGCACCGCGGAGGAACCAGGTGTCACGGCCCGCTCAGGTTCTGCTTCTCAGTTCCCTTCTCCTCCTCGCCGGAATCGCGCTCACCGCGAACACGGGCGAAGCCGCAGGTGCCGAGGGGCAGTTTCTCCCGCCCCACGCTGACACGGGTTTGGACGGGGACGGAGACGGGCTCTTCGACCGACTCGTCCTCAACGCGACGGTGGAGGTGACGATGGCCGGGACCTTTCTCGTCGATGCGACCCTGCACGATCCCACCTTCGCACTCCTAGTGCGCGCCTCGAACACGTCGGCCCTGGGCGTGGGCCTCCACAACGTGTCCCTCGCCTTTTACGGGCCTGCCGTTGCTCAGGCCGCCATAGATGGCCCCTACGACGTGGATCTTCAGCTGATCGACGGGGGCACCTTTTCCCTCCTGGACGCGGATACCCATACGACCGCCGCTTACGCCTTCTCCGACTTCGAGGAGCCTCCGAGCTTCATGGCTCCCCACACGGACGCGGGGCTCGACACCGACGCCAACGGCGAGTTCGACTTCCTAGAGATCAACGCGACGGTCAATGTCACGAGTGCGGGCGGCTTTCTCTTTCGCGGAACGTTGCGCCGGACGAACACAAGCCTCCTGCTTCTCACCTCCAACCAGACTCCCCTGGGGGAGGGCGTGCAAACGGTCTCCCTCCGTTTTTCGGGTCCCTTGCTGAATGCATCGGGGGTGGACGGGCCTTATGCGGTGCTCCTGCGGATCTTCGAATCCGACAGCGGCCTCTTGTTGGACGCGGAGGGCTATACCACGGCCTCCTATGCGCACACAGACTTCGATGGGCCCCCTGCGGTCTTCGCTCCGCCTCACTCCGATTTTGGTCTGGACACGGACGGAAACGGCCTCTCGAACTTCCTGGTCATAGACGCGTCAGTCCAAGTTTCCGATCCCGGGTCTTTCGAGATTCAGGGGTCCCTTCACCATGACAACTTCAGCTTCCTGGCGGTGACATCGAATACGTCGGACCTGTCGATTGGCCTCCAGACCGTCCCCCTTTGGTTCTCGGGTTCCGCTGTCAACCTTTCGGGTTTGGATGGACCGTACACGGTCGAGCTCTCCCTCCGGGATCTTGCCACCTCCGCAATCTGGGACGAGGACATGCATAACACCACGGCCTATTCCCACCTCCTCTTCGACGGACCTCCCGCCATTTTTGCGCCTCCCTACACCGAGTTTGGCCTCGACGGCGACGGCAACGGCCTCTTCGATTACCTCGTCATCAACCTCACCGTCCAGGTCTTCAAGGCCGGGACGTATCGCATCTTTGCGAGTCTGCAATTCGGCCCGGTTCCCGTTGGATTCTTGGTTGAGAACGTGACGGCCCTGGCTGCGGGGATGCACACCGTCCCCCTGTGGTTCTACGGTCCCGTCCTGGGCGGTACCGCAAACGAGGCGATTGACGTCAATCTGATCCTTCACGATGAGGCCACGGCGACCACCCTGGATTCCGACATCCACCCTACGGGGCCCCACCTCCCCTCGGAGTTCGAGGGTCCGGAGCGTTACGACGCCCCGGAAGCCGTCAGCGGGCCCGTCATCGACGGAACCCTCTCCCCGGGCGAATGGGACGATGCGACGGCTGTGAATCTGACTTCGGTTCCGGGGAACCAGGTCCAGGGCTGGTTGCTCATGAAGAACAACGCTTCGGTCTTGTTCCTCGCATACGACGCCACCGGGGACGCGACCGAGGACGCGGACGACGCCGCCTCGGTTTCGTTCGACACAGGCAACGACGGCGCCACGACGGGCGGGGGCGAAGACCAGTTCGTCCAGCGGGGGACGCCCGGCGATCAGGCCCACTTCATCTACAGCTTCCCCTTTTGGATCCCGGAGGACGCGCCGTACCAGTCGGACCTTCCCCTTCACCAGGGCCTCATGAGCGAGGCGGGATTCGGCCCCTCCAACGCGAGCCCCGCGGACCACCGGACCTATGAGTTCGCCATCCCGCTCGGTCTCCTCGGCGTGGCGGCCGAGGACACGGTGGCTTTGGCTGGCCTGAGCCAGGCCGCGCCGGCCCTATTCGACGGGGCGACCGGGGCGCTGAGCGTATGGCCGGGGTTCACGACGGGCACCTTCCCCCTCTGGGCCCACGCGGATGTGCGCCTTGCGGATCTGACACCGCCAACCCTGAGCCTTGCCGGGCCCGAGGACGGGGCGTCCCTGAACCAACGCGAGGTTCAGGTCCTCTGGACCTCGGTAGACGGAGGAACCGGCCTCGACGGATTTGAGATCCAGCTGGACGGGCAGACCGTCGCCGTGCTTCCCGCCCTCTCTAGGACGTTTACCCTAAGTGATGTCACCGATGGGGCACACGTCACCACGGTGGTCGCCCGGGATACGGCAGGGAACGTGCGTCAGGCTCAAGCCGCCTTCCTCGTCGACGCCACTGCGCCCCTGCTGGTCGTGACTTCCCTGGGCACGCGATTCTGGATTTCCGAGAACCGCGTTGAGGTCACGTGGACGGCCGGCGACGCGACTTCGGGACTCGACCGGTTCGAGATCCGTCTCGACGGCGGCCCCCCCATTCCTCTCGTTTCATTGGCTCGCTCCCACGTGTTTCAGGGCCTCGGAGAGGGCCCCCACACGGTGGACCTCTCCGCCTTCGACCAGGTGGGGAATCGGCGTCTGGCCGTGGACGTATTTGCTGTGGACACCCTCCCACCTACCGTCTCCGTGATCGCCCCGATCCCGAGCGCCATTCTCACCGCCGGGTTCCCCGAAGTGGAATGGTTCGCGGAGGACGAGACTTCAGGCATCGCATGGGTTGAGATTGTCCT
Source organism: Thermoplasmata archaeon (assembly GCA_046759265.1). Classification (GTDB taxonomy): domain Archaea; phylum Thermoplasmatota; class Thermoplasmata; order RBG-16-68-12; family JAJISG01; genus JAJISK01. The sequence goes on along the minus strand of JBHIBW010000083.1, from coordinate 4,997 downwards.
GGACGATCGGCCTCCGATTGTGGTCGGGACGCTCACCGAGCTCAGACTCGCGAGCGTGGGGGAAGGCCGTCACGTCCTGGTGGTGACGGCCGAGGATCTCGCAGGGAACCGGGCCTCGGACTCGGTCGAATTCTCCGTGGACACAAACATCTTCAGTCCCACCGGCCCCTATGGCATCTTCTTGCTGGTGAACGTGGTCGTCGCCGCCGTTGTGGTGGCCGCGGTGGTCCTCTATCTGCTCTGGCGCAGATCACGTCGTCCGCCGTCGTAAGCCCGTGGGAGCGGTCCTCGCCTCGGGTCGTCAAGTTTCTAGAACGGCTCGCTTGACGCCGGGGCAGGTCTCAAGTAGCCTAAGTGTGTAAGAACGCCGGGGGAGAGGGACGCTGGAGGCGGCGCACTACTTTCGAGACTGGGGGCCCTGGGGGTGGGTCTGGGCCGTCGGGCTCTACGTCTTCCTGCTTGGGTTGATCCTGGCCCCGCTCGCCTTGGCGGGGGTGGTGACGGGGGCATTTTTCTTCGTGGCCATGCCGGGGGTCGTCCTCATGCGCGCGGCGGTGAACGCCCTCAGAGGCCGTTCGGGTCTAGAAACCAATATCTAAGGCGCCGGTTTTCCGGCGGGCGGGTTCCATGGCCTTCCAGATCCACATTGTGAGCAACGTGCCCCTGAATTCCATCAAGGATCCCCAAGAGGTGGCCCTTTTGTTCCTCGGGCAAATCGGCTACCTGCCCGTCCGGGCGGGTGCCCGAGATGAGGAGTTGAAGCGCAGCGTGCCCTATCGCCTCCTGGTGGACTACTTCCTCCGTCGTTCCGAGCGGGGTTGGACGGCCGAGGAGCTGGCCGTCAGGCTGGAGACGGGCAAAGCCACGGTCTACCGCCACATCAACAAGCTCAAGTCCCTCGACCTCTTGGAGGAGGTGGAGGTGCCCACGCCGGAAGGCCCCCGGAAGGGCTATCGGATTCGATACGGCAACCTGGCGAAGGCGTGGAACTTCGTGGAAGCCCACGTCGATGTGGCCATGGAGAACTACCGGAGGACGGTGGAGCATCTTCAAGGGATGATCGAGGGAGGGTCGATGTATGGGGAAGGATGAACAGGAGATCTTCATGATGACGAAGGGGTCCCGCTACCGATTGACCTCCGTGGCGTCCCGACAGGCCGCGATGCGGACCTCCGGGGTCTTCAAGGGCTTCGCGACCGTCGGAACGGACGACGCGGTGGTCATGGAGCTGGATGAAAACCACGAGGAGGACGCGGGGACGACCCGGGTGATCCCGCTCCACATGATCCTCGCCATCGACGTGCTCGAGGCGGTGGAACCGGAGGAGGAGGAGACCCCCAGGGAGACGATGTTCGGCTAGTCCTCGAACTCCCCGCGTAGGAAGTTGTCGTAACGGGACTCCAGGGACCGACGACGCTTCCGATACGCCTCCTCGTCGAGGTCCCCCGACGCGAGGTCGTCCTCCAGGAGTCCCAAGCTACGCCGGTAGTCGGCCACCATCTCCGCGCGATATTCTTGGCTGAGGGCGGAAGCCTTCTCGATGTACGTCTGCCCGAGGTCGCTCAGACGGTACACGATGCGAGGCCGGCCGTCGGCCGGGAAGACGGCGCTTCGGTCGACGAACCCCCATCCATAGAGCTCCAAGAGCTGCTTGTCCACGCTCTGACGGCGGAGCTCCAGCCGGCGGGCCAGATCCTCCGGGTGGTCCACCCCCCTCTCCAACAGGTTCAGAATGCGGAAGCGACTGGGCGAAGCCACGACCTGCAGGATCTCGAGGGCGTGCTCGTCCATCGTGGGTTGGAGTGAAGCGGCGCTATTTGTCTTTTTTCCACCCGTGGGTTGAACTTATCCCAGCCTCGGTGGAGGATATCAATAATTATACTGAAGATAGTATAAATAAAGTCCTCCCACTCATACTCTCCATGAACGAGGCGGTAAAGGTCCCCGTGACCGCGGAGGCGTCGACCAAGGTGGAGAAAGCCGGTTCCCCCGTCTCACGGCTCCTGACGCTCTTATCCATACTCAGCGCCCTGGGCCGCAGACCCGGCCACGGCGTCGCCGCTCCCCTCCCTCCGCGTCGGCAGTCCGCCGCGAATCGGAGGTATCCCGCCGCCGGGGGCCACGATATGGGACGGCTCCTCCGATGAGTCGCGAGGACTTGCTTCGGAAGCTCGAGGCTCGCCTGGCCGACGGCGAAATCAGCGAGGAGACCTACCGCGAGATCAAGGCCCGCTACGATGCGATGCCGGAAGAGCCCCCGGAGCCCCCCGAGCCCCCGGCGCCGCAGGAAGCCGAGGCCGAGGCGGCGGAGGAGGTCCCGAAGCCGCGTCCGAAGAGGTCCGGTCCCGTGGACATCTCCTCTGTCGTAGAGGAGGCGGTGGACTCGGCCATGCAAGAGGTCAGCGAGACCCTTGAGGCGACCCTTGGGGATGAGCTCCATGAGCACATGGACGACGTCAACAAGCACGTCCGACAGGCCCTGCGTCGCGTCGGGCCAAGGTACGACAAGGGAGGGCGGCGCGTGGTGATCCGGTCCGTGGGGAAGGTCGGCCTCGATGAGCCGATCAAGGAGTTTCGTTCCTCCGGCGCCGCAAAGGTGACGAGCGACCTGATTGCGGAGAGCGTTCGCATTGCCGGGGCGTGCAAGATCGAGGGGCGGTGCGAATGTGAGGACTTCCAGGCCTCCGGCGCCGTCAAGGTGAACAAGGACCTTCAGGCAGAGCACTTCAGGACATCCGGCTCCGTGAAGATCGGAGGCAACCTGAAGGCCGAAGATGTCTCGGTCTCCGGCATGACCGAGGTGGGGGGGAGCCTCGAAGCGGAGTCGATCCGCGTGGGGGGGGTCCTTCGAGCGAACGGCTGGGTTCGTGCCGAGTCCTTCCAGTCCCAAGGCCGATTCCGAATCGGCGAGGGTTTGGAGGCGGACACCATCAAGATCCTCTTGAATGACACGGCCCAGGTCCCCGTGATTCGGGGGAGCGACATCACCGTGAAGCGCCGCAAACGTCGAGGTTCGCTTCGAGCAAAGACCATCCAGGGGGAGAACGTGTCCGTCTCCGGAACGCGCGCTCACTTGGTTCGGGGACGGGATGTCCGGATCGGCCCCCAGAGTCGCATCCGCGTGGTCGAGGCCGACAAGGTGGAGGTCCACGAGACCGCTCGAGTGGGGGAAAGGCGGCCGTTCCCCACCGAGGAACCGAAGGAGGAGTAAGAGCTCACCCTATGGGGACCCCGCGGGTTCATCCCGGGGCCATGGATCACCCTGGAAGCAGCCGATAGGACTCGGGAGGTAGGTGCTAGGTGTCAGCTTTGGCGACCCCCAGCGGCGGGTCGACACGGCGTCCGACGGGGTTTCGGGCGTTCTTGATCGTCTGGGCTGGCCAGCTCACGTCCATCCTCGGCACCGGGATGACCACCTTCGTGATCATCTTCTTCGCCTTCCAGGTCACCCAGTCCGCGACCGTGTTGGCGCTGGTCGCTCTCTCGGCCTTCCTCCCCACGGTGGCCTTCAGTCCCTTCGCCGGAACCTGGGTCGACCGATGGAACCGGAAGCTCGTCTTGGTTCTCGCCGATCTCGGTGCCGGCGTGAGCACCGCCATCCTGCTGGTTCTGCATCTCACGGGGAATCTCGAGATCTGGCATCTCTACCCCATCGTGGCCATCGCTGGCGCCTTCTCCGCGTTCCACTTTCCGGCGTACTCGGCGGCGGTCACGCTCATGATCCCCAAGGAGCACTATGCGCGGGCCAGCGGCCTGATCTCGATGGCCGGCTCGCTTTCGGGAATCCTGGCCCCCATCCTCGCGCCCATTTTCCTGGTACAATTGGGCGAACTTCAGGGCCTCACCACCGTCTTCACCATCGACATTGTCACCGTGTTCGCCGCGGTAGGGACCGTGGCCTTTGTCCACATTCCGCAGCCCGCAGAGACGAAGGAGGGCGCCGCGGGGAAGGGCAGCTTCTGGAAGGAGTTGGCGTACGGCTTCCGCTACATCTTCGCGCGCCGGAGTCTTCTGAACATCCAGCTCATCTTCTTCGGCGTGAATTTCGTCGCCAGCCTGGCCTTTGTTCTCACGGCCCCCCTGATTCTCACCAAGACCGCTGGAGACGCCCTCGCCCTCGGGACGGTGCTCGCGGCGGGGGCCATCGGACAGGTGGTGGGCGGCGCCGTGCTCGGGTTCTGGGGTGGACCCAAGCGCCGGATCCACGGGGTTCTCCTCGGGATGGTCCTCTCCAGCTTGCTCGGCGAATTCCTCTTCGGCTTTGCGCGAGAGGTCATCGTGTGGTCGGCCGCGCTGTTCCTCAGCGGTTTCTTCATCATCTTCGTCAACGGCTCGAACCAGGCCATCTGGCAGTCGAAGGTCGCCCCAGACGTCCAGGGGCGCGTGTTCGCGGTCCGGCGCCTCATCGCACAGATCAGCGCCCCGGCGGCCTTCGTCGTCGGAGGGTTCGCCGCCGATTTCGTCTTCGAACCGGCGATGAGTGTGGGGGGCGCGCTGGCCCCGATCTTCGGCGGCCTGCTCGGCGTCGGCCCCGGATCCGGGATCTCGCTGATGTTCATCCTGGCGGGAATCGGAGGGGCGTTGATCGGTCTCGCGGGGTATGCCTTCCGAAGCGTCCGTGACGCCGAAGACATCCTCCCCGACCACGAAGCGCGGGTGGCCGACGAGCCGGGTGGTGAGGGGTAATCCAGGGGCTCAGAAGCACGGGTCGAAGTTCAACTTGAAGGCGGGGAACAGGTCCTCGGTCTCCTCCTTGAACTTCTTGATCTCCTCCATCATGGCGTGGAACACCGATTCCTCCCGACCTGCGATGTCCCGGATCGAGTCCGAGAGGCTGTCCAGGCCCGCGCCGTCCTCCAGGGACGTCAGGGTCCTCCGAACGTCCACGATCCGATCCTGAAGCTCCAGGAGCGATCCGATGAGTTCGGGGCTGACCACGAACCCCATGGCGCTCCACGTGTGCATGAAGAGGACGTAGGTGTTGACCTCGCGGGCGA
>JBHIBW010000082.1:0-7968 GCA_046759265.1 Thermoplasmata archaeon | reverse complement strand
CCAGCATCTCCTCCCGGCCGCCGGAGAGCGGAACCGGAGCTAAAGAACCTACCCGGGGGGTGGGCGAAGGTTGAAGGCCGTCGTCAACGCCTTAAACGTCGCCGGGCTCTTCACGCGTTTGACCCCTTCCGTTCCCCCCTCCCATCCGCGTTACCGCTCTCTTGTGACACGGGGGAGACTGGTGGCAGCGGCCAAGGAGGGGCTGGTGGCATGGGAAGGGCTCGTCGCCCACGGGCGGGGAGAGGCGTTCGATTACCTTCTTGGGGAGCGCACGGTACCCGAGGCCGCGGTGGCGGCGCACGCGGCGACGGCTTACCTGCTGCACGCCGACCTCCCCGTCCTTTCGGTCAACGGCAACGTGGCGGTCCTGGCGGCCGAGGAGGTAGGCGAGCTTGCGAGGGCGACCCGGGCGCGGGTCGAGGTGAACGTGTTCCATCGCACCGAGGCACGCGTGGACGCGCTGGTGGCCCATCTGGAGAACCAGGGTCTCTCAAGCGTCTTGGGAAGGGACCCCGACGCATCGATTCCGGGTCTTGACCACCCGAGAGCGCTGTGTAGCCGCGAGGGCATCTACGCGAGCGATGTCGTCCTCGTGCCACTCGAGGACGGGGATCGGGCGGAGGCGTTGGTAGGAATGGGCAAGACGGTCCTGTCCATCGACCTGAATCCCCTCTCCCGAACCAGCCGGGCCGCGACGGTCGCAATCGTCGACGAGGTGGTCCGTGCGTTGCGAGTCATGGTGGCGTTCGCGAAGGAGGCCAAGGAGCACCCCGAGACTGTAGAGGCGGTTCGACGAGGCTACGTGAAAGAGGCCAACGTGCGAGGTGTGTTGGGGGCCATTCGGGCGCACCTGGAGGCGCAGGCCGAACCAGGGAAGAAGGCCGGTGACAACGTTTAAATCGCCTCCCGCCCATGTGAATTCCCCGTTGGGATTATGAAGTATGTCATAGTGACCGGCGGGGTTTTGTCCGGTCTGGGGAAGGGAATTACCACTTCCAGCATCGGCCGCAACCTCCAAAGCCGCGGCCTCTCCGTCACCGCCATCAAGATCGACCCCTACTTGAACGTGGACGCGGGGACCATGAACCCGTTCCAGCACGGCGAAGTCTTCGTGCTGGAGGACGGCGGCGAGGTGGACCTCGACCTGGGCAACTACGAGCGTTTTCTGGACGTTCAGCTGAGCCGGGACCACAACATCACGACGGGGAAGGCGTACCTGGCGGCCATCGAGAAGGAGCGCCACGGCGACTACCTCGGCAGCACGGTTCAAATCATTCCCCATGTGACGGACGAGATCAAGCGCATGGTCCGGGAAGTGGCCGAGTCGGCGGGGGTCGACATCACGCTAGTCGAAGTCGGCGGCACCGTCGGTGACATCGAATCCATGCCCTTCCTCGAGGCCCTTCGGCAGCTCTCCATCGACGTGGGGAAGGAGAACTGCGTCTTCGTCCACACGACCCTTGTTCCCATCCTTCCTGTGGTGGGGGAGGCCAAGACGAAGCCGACCCAGCACAGCGTAAGGGAACTCCGGGCCGTGGGGATCCATCCCAGCGCGATCGTCGCCCGCGCGCCCGATACGTTGGATGAGGACGTGAAGCGAAAGATCTCTCTGTTCTGTGACGTGCCGGTGGAGGGGGTGGTGAGCGCCCCGGACGCGGGAAACGTCTACGAGGTCCCCCTGCTCTTGGACCAACAGGGCCTCACCGACTACTTGCTCGAGCAGTTGTCCCTGGAGGGGACCTCCCAGGACCCGGAGGGGTGGAAGGCCTTCGTGGAGCGCCTCCGCGACCCGGAGGCCGAGGTGGAAATCGCCCTCGTGGGGAAGTACACCCACCTTCAGGACTCCTACATCAGCCACGTGGAGGCGTTCCGACACGCGGGGGCCAAAGCGAATGCCCGCGTGAACCTCCGGTGGATCGAAAGCGTGGACCTGGAGAAGGATGGCGTGGGGCTGTTGGAAGGGGCCCAAGGCATTCTGGTCCCGGGCGGGTTTGGCGAACGGGGGACCGAGGGGAAGATTCGGGCCATTCAGTACGCCCGAGAGCACAACGTTCCCTTCCAGGGGGTCTGCCTGGGATTCCAGCTCGCCACCATCGAGTTTGCGCGCAACGTCCTTGGGTTGGAAGGGGCGAACAGCAGCGAATTCGACCCGGACACGGCCTATCCTGTCGTAGATCTCCTCCCGGAGCAGCAGGGGGTCGAAGACATGGGCGCCACCATGCGACTGGGCGCCCACGAAGTGGTCGTCGGGGAGGGGTCCAAGACCTACGAGCTTTACGGCGGCACGCCGATCTACGAACGCCATCGCCACCGATACGAAATCAACCCTTCCTTCTTATCCAAACTGGAAGGCGCCGGTCTCCGGTACGTCGCCCGCTCGGAGGACGGACGGCGGATGGACATCCTCGAGTTGGAGGGCCATCCCTACTTCGTCGCCTCGCAGTTCCATCCCGAGTTCAAGTCGCGACCCCTGCGACCCTCTCCGATCCACTACGGCCTGGTCCGGGCCGCACTGGCTACCGAGGCCTGACCCAAAGTTGATAAGGCCGCCCCTGAATGGTTTGGGCGTGCCCACGTACGAGGAACTCTTAGATCGGGTCAAGAAGAAGTTGCCCGAGACCACCACCTCACTCGAGCGCTTTCAAGTCCCGGAGGCCGAGGTGCTTCTCGAGGGACAGACGACGGTCATCCGCAACTTCGCCGATATCGCGGACGCCATCAACCGCAAGCCGCAGGACGTCTTCGCGTTCCTCCTCAAGGAGCTGGGCACCTCCGGCAGCCTCGAGGACCGACGGGCGCTCTTCAAGGGGCGCCTCTCGGCCGACAAGATCAACAAGCGGATCCTGAGCTACGTCGATGAGTACGTCCTCTGCGCCGAGTGCAACCGGCCCGACACGCACATCGTGAAGGAAGGGCGCATCGCCATCCTGCAGTGCGACGCCTGCGGGGCCCGGCGATCCCTGCGCGTGATCAAGAAGGCGGCCAAGACGGAGGAACCCATCCTGCAGGTGGGGAAGGAATACGAGGTCATGATCCAGGACATCGGGAAGAAGGGAGACGGCGTCGCGCGCCGGGAGAATTACGTCATCTACGTGCCCGGGACCACGAAGGGCGCCGTCGTCAAGGTCGAGATCGAGAAGATCGTCGGGAACGTGGCCTTCGCAAAGCTGGTCCCGGAGTAACGATGGCCCGAGAGGGCGTGGCCATCCTGGCTCTTGCGGGTCTTCTGGTCGCGGCCCACCTTGTGGCCCTCACCCTCGCCGCTCCCTTTCTCGCCGCCGACGTCCAGGCCTTTCCGGATCCCAACGCCGTCACCAACGCCCTGCTCTACTTCGTGCTGATCCTCGCCTTCACCGCCGTCGTGCTCCTCCTCGTCCGGAAGCGGCGGGAGGGCGTCCTGAAGTACATCATCCTAGGAGCCATCACGATCACGATGCTCTTCGTGTTCTCGGTCCCCTTCGCCCTGGCCTTTGGGTTCCTCCCCGAGCCATGGGGGAGCCTCGCGGCAAGCCAGGCGACCGTCCTCCTCTCGTTCGGCCTGGCCTACGCCTTGTTGAAGTATCCGGAGTGGTGGGTGGTGGACGCCACCGGTTTCGCGGTGGCCGCCGGGGTGACCGCCATCATCGGGATCTCCTTCGGCATCCTCCCGGCCCTCGTGTTCCTCGTCGGCCTGGCCATCTACGACGCCATCGCCGTGTACCGGACCAAGCACATGATCGCGCTCGCAGACGCGGTCACCGGCCTACGCCTTCCCATCCTGCTCGTCATTCCCAAGTCCCTCCCCTACTCCTTCCGGGAGCAGCCCGGACTGAAGGAGGAAGTGGACGCGGGAGAGGAACGCGCGGCCATGTTCATGGGCCTGGGCGACATCATCATCCCCGGCATTCTGGTCGTCGGGGCCTTCGCCCACCTGGAGCCTCTGGCGACCGGACTCGGGCTGGGAACGAACCTCCTGGTCGCTCTCGCCACGCTGCTGGGTACCCTCCTCGGATTCGCCTTCCTGATGCGGTTTGTGCTGAGCGGGCGACCGCAGGCGGGTCTGCCGCTCCTGAACACCGGAGCGATTCTGGCGTACCTCGCCTCGTATTACGTTCTCTACGGCGACCTTGGCTTCGGCATCGTCCTCGGGTTCTGAGGGGTCCGCCGCGTCCCCTAAGCTTTATCCATCCAGCAGGCCTGGAGGGAACGGATGCCGATCTGGCAGAAACACTCGCGCCGCAAACCCAGCGGGGGCATGCGCCGTCCGCACGCGAAGAAGAAGCGGCGTGAGATTGGCCGGGAGCGGGAGTTTGCCACCCTCGGCTCGGAACGGCGGAAGATCATCCGGGTCCTCGGAGGTCGCCGGAAGGCGCGCCTCCTGCGGGCCGAGTGGGCCGACCTCTTCAACCCGCAGACCGGCAGGACCGAGCGCACGCGCATCCTCTCGGTCAAAACGAACCCTGCGAACCCCAACTTCGTGACCCGGAACATCGTGACCCGCGGAGCCACGATCGAGACGGAACAGGGGATCGCCCGCGTCACCTCCCGACCCGGTCAGGTGGGGACGATCCACGCCGTCCTCCTGGAAGACGTGGAGTAAGCCGCCCCTTTTTAGAGCGTTCCGTCCTAGGACCCGTGTGGTTTCCCGCGGCGACCGGATCGTCGTTCTGTACCCCTTGTACTTCGACGGAACGGTCTCCCGTCACGAGGGGAGGCGCGTCCCGGAGGCCGTTGCGGTACGCGACCCCACCCTCGAGGAGCTCGCACAGGCCGCGCGCCGGAGTGATTATCGCGTCGAGGTGGAACAAGACGCCGCGCATCCTCGGCGGCCCGCCAAGCGCGAGGGGCGCATCCTCATCGTGGGCGGAGGCACCAAGACGGCCATCCTCCAGGCGGTCGCCAAGGAACTGAAGGCTCAGAGATCCTGAGGCGTCTTGACCTCTTCCACGATCTTGCGCCCGGAAGACACGCTGTCGACGGAGTGGACCACGGCCCCGCTCTCTCGGATCACCGTCTCCACTTGCGCGTAATCGATGTCCGTGCCCTCGATGGTGATCTTGACGCTTTCGGTCTCCTGGTCCACCTCGTCCAAAACGCAGTTCACGCCCAGGACGCCGTCCAGGGTCGCGAGGGACTGGGAGAGCTCAATAAGCGAGGGTTGGTGCGGCTTCAGGACGTCAAGAACGATCCGTTTGATTTCGCTCAACGCGCCTTCCCCGATGAGGAATCCTTTCCATGAGGACGGGGGCTGATAAACCTTGCGTTGCCGTTTCCCCGAGCTGACATTAGAGGACCGTCGTCACCTCGGTTCCCGCCTCCGTGACGACCACCGTGTTCTCGCTCTGACTCACCATCCCGTTCCCTGCTTCCACCAGGATGGGGTAGCCCGAGACGACCCCCTTCCGGAGGAGGCGGCGCAGGTACAGGGGGGCTTTGGGGTCGATCCGGTGAGCCCACCGTTCGGAAAAGGGGAGACCGCGGAAGTCCGCGTAGACCCTCTCCAGGAGGGCGTCCGCCTCCGGGTCCCCGGTGCGCCCCTCCCGGGCAATCCGGTAGATGTTGCTCCTCTTCCCGCCGGTGACGTGACCCGCACCCGTCGTGGCGAAGGGCTCGATGGCGTACGCCTCGCCCGCCTCCGCCGTCTGCTGAGCGCGCCCGCCACGCACCGCCTCGACGTTGGGCACACTCTTGGGGCCATGCAGCAGGTAGGGCTCCACCTTGTGCCCGGAGAGGTTCTCGACGGGTCGGAAGCCGTGGGAGCGGATGGTTCGTTCGATGGCGGCCCCTACAAGGCGCATGGGCGTTCCCGGGCGCAGGACCTCGGCCGCCAGGTCGACGGCTTCGTCCACGGACTGGATGAGTTCGGTCCAGTTCCGGGTCCCGACCTCCTTGGTCCGGGCGTTGTCCGCGAGGTAGCCGTCCACATGGACGCCCACGTCCAGTTTGACGAGATCGCCGCGGGAGAAGGTGAGGTCGGCGTCGTTGTGCCGGGGGGTGAAGTGGGCTGCCTGTTCGTTCAGGGAGATGTTGACGGGAAAACCGGGGAGCGCCCCCGCATCCAGGATGCCGCCCTCCGTCTTCTCGGCGACCTCCAGGAGGGACGCCCCCTCTCGGATAAGGCTGAGGCCGTCCTCCAGAGCCCGCCGTCCGATTCGACCCGCCCGTCGGATCTTCGCGAGGGCCTCCTCATCCATGGAGGTTCAGCTCTTCCCGCGTCAAGGCCCCTTCCCTCTTAATCGTTGGCGGGTCCTGGGACAGGTCGACGATCGTGGAGGGCAGGCCGTACGCCGAGGGTCCCGCGTCGATGTAGAGGTCCACGCCGGCCCCCAGTTGCGCCACCGCCTCCTCCACTCGGACGGGCGCGGACGCCCCGTGCCGATTCGCACTCGTTGTCGTGATCGGGCCGAACTCCGAGGCAAGGGCCCGGGGGATCGCCCGTCTCGGGCACCGAAGGCCAACGATGCCCTCGCGGGTCACGGGCGGGGGGGGAGCCTCCGGTTTTGCAGGCAGGAGAAGCGTCAGGGGGCCGGGGAGGAAGGCCTCCCAGAGTCGGCGCCCTGGTTCAAGCAGATGCGCGAGGCGCCTCGCCTCCTCCATGTCCCCCACCACGAGGGCCATCGGTTCGGTCCTGGGACGTCCCTTCACCCGGTAGAGACGCTCCACGGCCGCGCTGTCATAGGGGTCGGCTCCGAGGCCGTACAGCGTCTCGGTCGGATACACGACAAGGCCCCCTCCCTTCAACAGATCGACGGCCTCCATCAGCTCCTCCGGATGGAGGACCCATCGGTGGTCCACTCGGTGGGCTTGCGTGACCTTCGGCGTGTCTGGTGTCATCCCCCGTACCCCTCGAGTGTGGCCAAGGCCCATGCCAGATGCTTCGACGCCTCGCCCTGAACGGGGACCCCGTGGCCCGGGTAGAGATCCCGCACGTCCAAGGCGCTCAAACGCCGAATGGAGGCGAGAAGCTGGTCGAAGTCCCCCGTTTCGAAGTCCCACCGACCCACGCCTCCGTACGGGAACACAGTGTCTCCGGTGAAGAGTGAGCCGTCGTCCCCACGCAGACAGATGCTCCCCACCGTGTGGCCTGGGGTGGAGAGCACTTCCAGGCCGCCCCCTCCCAATTCGATCCGATCGCCCTCTCCGATGACCTCGACATCCATCGGGTCGAGGGTACCGCCGAAGAGATTCGCTCCCGTGCTCTCCGTGTCGCCCGCGGTGAGCGGGGGGGCGTCGCCCGTCGAGACGCGGGGGGTGAGGGCATAGCGCGCCACGAGATCGTATATGCCTCCCACGTGGTCAAAGTGACGATGGGTCAGGACGGCCTGACGGAGCGAGCTGACACCCAGATGCGCCTCAATTTCCCCCTGGACGAAATCTGACTGACGGCCCGTACCCGCATCGACCAGGAGGGCCTCCTTCTTTCCGCGAACCAGATAGACATTCACGTCGAAGGACGGGTCGACAATTCTATGAATCTCCACTGCGGGGTACCCTCTAGGAGAGGCTAATCGCGAATGCCAGGCTCGGTGATGGTGAAGATTGCCTCCGCCTCCGGCAGGCTAGGGGAATCGATGAGCCGCGCGATCCGGCGCTCCCCCTTGCTCTTCCGCAGGTAGACGCGGAAGGTGCTAGCATGGGCGACCACGTGTCCGCCAATGGGGCGGGTGGGATCCCCAAAAAAGGCATCCGGCTTGGCCATGACCTGGTTGGTCACGAAAATGGCCGCGTTGTTGACGTCGCCGAATCGCATGAGGTCGTGGATGTGGCGGTTCAGGAGTTGCTGCCGTTCGGCCAAGACACCCCGACCCACGTACTCGGCCCGGAAATGGGAGGTCATGGAATCCACGACGAACAGCCGGATCGGGTCCGTCTGAACGAGTTCGTTGGCCTTCTCTACAAGGAGCATCTGGTGATGGGAGTTGAAGGCCCGGGCTACGTGAATCTTCTGGAGGACCGCTTCGGGGTCCAGGTCCAGGTCGAGGGACATCT
>JBHIBW010000081.1:0-8033 GCA_046759265.1 Thermoplasmata archaeon | reverse complement strand
GGTTCGGTCGCTGAGATCAGCAGGTCCCCGGTTCGAATCCGGGAGGCGGGACTCTACTCCCTGGTTCGGATAAAACGGGACAACTGACCACGACCGGAAATTTTCCCTGGTTCCGATTTTGCGGACCTTGCTCGGAGGCCACCATAGGCCTCCCCTTTCTCTCTTTTCTGCCAATCTGTTTACGTCACCCAAGATACCCATAAGAACCCGCCGCAGTCGCAAGCATGCACGCCCCTAGTCCTTCGCTGGGCCTGTAGGGAAGTCCCCGAGGGGGTTCCTCATCTGGGTCGACGACAGAAAAGCGGGCCTCCCCGTCCTCCCCCTGGCGGACCATCGAGAGGTCCTCGTGCTGCCCGCGGAAGTGGTCGCATTTGCACAGTTCCTCCCTTGGGTGCATCATTTGTCGTAACGAATTCCTTGCGCTAAATGCCGCCCGTCGGCGAGCGAGGAGAAGGCTAATCGGCGGGCGGCCCTTGTTCAGCGTAACCTGTTTTGGTATTTTTCAATTTGTCAATCGCTCTTTGCATATACTAAAGGTCTTCTCGCCCCTGTGCCGAACCCGCGCCGAGAAGAAGTTTGGAAATTGCGGAAATTTAGGGCGTGTGTATCGCAGCGCGCCCGTGCGCGCGTTCGCCCACGCAACAGGATGCGAAATACGTCTGCTCGGGAAGACTAGCCAATTACGTTTCCTCGTGAAGCTCGCCAGTCGCCTGGCCATTCCTCCGCCAGGAGACGAGAGCCACTCCACCCGTGCTTACTGCGAGCAGAAGGCCACTAAATGAGAGAGCAGAATTGACTTGACTTCTGTGCTTGCTCACCGTCAATTGCACATCGTTTGGACCTTCGAACACATTCGTTATTGTCGCCTCCCACATCACGCTGCCGGGTATTGCCATCGAAACGTCCTCCTCCGTCACGGCCTCTCTGAGTATCAGGACCGACATATCCGGGTTAAAAGGGGTGTTGGGCGTTTCAGCGGGCCAAGTGACCACCAACAGATTCACAGGGTTTGCAGCCCGAAACGAGATTTGTAAATCGAAGGCAGCTTCAGGACTTCCTCCCACTCCAAAAGTCCCCAAAACAGTAACGGGCCCGTCCCATGGTGTTTCCGAATAGAGTTGCCCGCCAGTGACAAGTGCAATCGAGCCAACAATTAGCAGGACTATGAGGACCTTCACGAGCGGGTCTCCCGTTGCGTTACTGGGACAGTCACTGGGGAATTTGAGACTGCCGTCCCCATTATCACTCCACTCCCGTCGTAAAGCCTTCTTGAATGTTCATGTATTGGTCCAGAATGTTGGCTCCGTTAAAGTTGCCGTCGCCAAGGAATACACCGGTCCCCTCACGAGTCGTCGCTCACTGCCCTGTCTGTCTTCGAGCTGTAGCACCTTCGGGCCGAAGCCGGAAAATGACCACAGGAGCCTGAAGGTTCCAGAGATCTCTAAGGTCTGCAAGACAACAGAGATTTTCGGTCCCATGGAAGCGACATCAACCGGACGACCATCGAAGAGAATGCTGACCGCCAACCGGTCAGCCTTAATTCCATTAGTGGACACCCTATGAAACTCGTTGTCAATGCCAACGCCTTCTACGATTAGGCTAGGGCCGGACGTCCATTCGAGCGGCGTCCAAGTATCACCTATCTTCTCTTCAACGTTCCAATCGACGTTGTTGAGAAGCAGTTCACCGGTTTCCACATCACGTAGGGTGGCTCCATCCGGTCCGATCGACATGGTGAAGTGTTCATTGGTGTACGTTGTTCCGGCAAACGAACTACTGCCGGCTTTTGCCGGACTGGATACCGGAAGCAGAATCAAGACGAGGAGCACGAGCAAAAGCGCAACGAGAATCTTGCTCACTTTCGTGTACAGAACCCCCTCTCTTGCCAGGGGATAACATGGCCGAAAAAGAACTTTTCGGTTCATCAATCAATTTTGGATTATTTACGCTGGAAAAGGGGAGATTACAAGACTATTTTGGAAGACAAGTGCCGGTCGTCGCTGTTTAGCCTTATGCGGCTCCATCTTGGGAGATTCATGGGGCGACAAGGCACCAACCACCGAATGCGATGAGCAGGAACCATTGCGTCCGCGACCGCGTTCTTCTATTCCGCAACCCTCTCCTTCGCGACCAACAGTGACGTCTCGGCGTCGACCCAGCCGTCCTCCACGGCCGGAATCCCACGTAGGAAGGATGCGCTGACAAGGAACAGGACGACGTCCGTCTCCGCGTTCCAAGCGTAGGATGCGAGAACCGACGGGATCTCACCGGGATGGCGTGACCAAGGGCCGAATGAATTCTTTCCGCTTCCCAGGAAGACGGAGCAGGTTACGTCGCGCTCACCGGCTGTACAGAGATACGTCGAGCCGTTCATGTTCAGGCTCACCCACCATTCCCCCGTGACCTGACACCACTTCACCATCGCGCGCGGGTAATAATCCCACAGCTCGATGTGGATGTAACTCGCCGCCATCACCACGACGGCACGCTCCGGGGCAATCTGTGGAACCGGTTCGAGTTCCGGGCAGTCCGTGTCGGGAGTCTCAGGGACCTGGGGTCCCTGCCGGAGTGCGCCCGCCACAATCACGGTGACGATTGCCGCGACGCCCACAACAAGGACGATGAGGTCCGCTCTGGCCACGTCGTCAGGATACGCCCTGACGCGGCATAACACTGCCTCCGCGCCCTCCCTCCCCGTGCAGGCAGACCGCACGACGGGCCGGAGAGGCATTGAATAGCATGGCTCCCTTGGTGGAGGAAACAGGACCGGATTAGTGGGTCAGCGCCATGAGGTCCCGGACCTGCTCGTCCGCGTGGACCTTCGGCTTGAAGGCGCTTCGGAGCGCGACCCGCATCTCCCGCCCCGAGAGCACCCTCCCGTCCTCCTTGATGACGCGGGAGATCGCCAGGAGCAGCAGCAGCCCATCGAAGGGGGAGTAACCGGGATCCTCCCGCACGGCACGGAAAATCGTCGAGAGGTGCGCCCGTTTCCGGCGCAGATCGATGACCAGGTCATCCAGCCCCTCGAAGTCGTAGTAGCGGGGCAGCTGGCGATACCGTTCCACCGTCTTCACGGAGACCTCGAACTCCGCCGCGACCTCGTCGTCGCTGAGTCCGTTCTCAAACGCGGTGAAGTAATCGTAGAGACGATGGCCCCTTCGAATGTCCCTCTCCTCCCGGGCCCCACGGCCAGGCAGTGCTGTATAGGCGCGTTCTGGATAAAAGCCGTTTCGCTGCCCCCGCGACCGCCACGACGCGGCCGCGGGAGGGGCCGCCACAACACTTTTATAAGCAACCGGGCCTACCTCGGCCTCCGGCTCCGCCGGAGGGATGGGAATGGTCTTCAGCCGAGGGCAGGCTGGTTATGGGGTTCCTGGGGTCCCTTGGCCCCAACGCACGCTGACGCTGCGCGACGATCGTCGGGGCGTCTACCGTTTCGATCCACGGATGGAGGACTTCGCCTCACTTCGGAAGAAAGGTCCGTTTTCCTTCTGGGGGTCCATGAAGTACACCTTCATCCTCTCCCTCATGCTGTGGTGGATCCCGCTCTTCGGCCCCATGATCGCGGGCTACGTCGGCGGGCGGAAGGCGGGAAACCCGTGGCGGGGAGCCCTCGCCGCCATCATCCCGGTGGTGGCGATCTGGATCATCTCCCTCATTGTCGTCAGCTCCGTCGAGTTCCCCGAGTTGCAGAACCTCTTCACCCTCCCGGCCCTCATCCTGTACGGTTTCGGGACGATCATCCCACCCATCGAGCCGTATATGGTCTTCCTGGTGGACTACCTCACGGCGTTCGTGGTGTCGCTCCAGCAGACGGCTGTGATGGGTTTCAACGGCTACCTCGTCACGATCATCTTCGCCTACATCGGCGGTCTCGTCGCCGCCCAGGTCTTCATGGAGCGGAAGGTCCAGGTGGAGGAAGAGCCCGTCCCAGTGACCTACGACGTGCGGGCGCCTGTGACCCCGGTCCAACCCGTCCAGCCGATGCAGCCGATCCCCGTGGTGCCCGCCGCCCCTGCCGGCTGGTACGGCGTCCACGGCGAACAGTACGACCAGTTCCGCCGCATCCCTCTCCTCTCCCCCTACGAGCAGGAGCCGGAGTACGAGCCCCAGCCGCCCGCCCCGCGGCAGTCCCGCTGGCGACGCCGGCCGCCCCCGCCCCCGCCCGAGGAGGCATACGAACCCCGGGAGCCCTACGAGCCGGAGCTTGACGCCCGGCCGAGGCAGGAGTCCCCGTCGCGCCGTCGGGCGCGGCGACTGCAGCAGGAGGACCTGATTCGCCGGCTCGTGGATCGGGCCCTCCGCGACTACGACCAGGCCTCCCGTTGATTATCATGGCCCGGGGCCCATTGGGAAAGTTTCTTACCGAAGCCCCTCGTGGTTTCCGCCGATGTTCTGCCCGAACTGCGGCTCGCTGATGTACCCCCACGGGGGCAAGCTCGTCTGCCGCAAGGAGGGCTGTGGATTCGAGCGCGGCATGACCGCGGAGGACAACGTGATGTCCCGGATCCTGACCGAGGCCGGGGAGCCCCCGGAGCCGCTCGTGCTGGAGGAGGTCGCGGGCGCTCTGCCCCGCACGCGGATCGAGTGTCCCAAGTGCGGCAACTTCGAGGCGATGTGGTACATGCGGCAGACCCGGTCCTCCGACGAACCGGAGACGCGGATCTACCGCTGCACCCGCTGCAGCCACACCTGGCGGGAGTACTGAGGCGTCGTCCTGGACCCGACGCCGTGGGCCTCCCGCGCCCCCGCCATAGGTTTAATATCGCCGTGGGTTTAGGGAGGCGACTGGGGGAGCCGATGTTCAGCGCGAAGATTCGTTCCGAGGTTCTCAAGGAGATCACCGACGTCATTTCCACCCTCGTGGACGAGGCGAAGTTCAACCTGGCGGCCGACTCCCTCGCGGTCCGGGCCGTGGACCCCGCCCACGTGGCCATGGTGGACATGGCCGTCGGCAAGGACGCCTTCGAGGACTTCAAGGCCGACGAGAGCGAGCTGGGGCTGGACCTGGACAAGATCAAGGAGGTCCTCCGGCTGGCGCGGGCGGGGGACGTCATCAGCGTGGAGCACGACGAGGACAAGAATCGCCTCGTGGTCCAGGTGGGGAACATCACGCGGCACATGGCCCTCGTGGACACGGCGGGGATGTCTGACCCGAAGGTTCCGAACCTGGACTTGCCGGCGAAGCTGGTGGTGCGGACGGACGAGTTGCGGCAGGGGATCAAGGCCTCTGAGAGCGTCTCGGACCACATCGCGCTGCTGGCCACCCCCGACGGATTCGAGATGGTGTCCGAGGGCGATGCCGACTCGGTCCGCCTCGACCTTCCGAAGGATCTTCTGGACGAGCTTCAGTCCAAGGAGAAAGTGCGGTCTCTCTTCCCATTGGATTACTTCTCCAACATGGTCAAGGCGCTAAGCAGCGCCAAAACGGTGACAATTCTGCTTGGGAACGACTACCCAGTTCGGATGGAATTTGCACTCGCAGGGGATGCCGGCAACGCTACTTTTTTGCTTGCGCCCCGGATCGAGAGTGAGTAGAGCTACCACGGAGCACGGTTATTACCGGTCTCAAGGTAGTGTACAGGTAGCGGGAGCCACCTTGGGACATCGTTCTATTTCGGTCGTGTGGGACAGGAGGAGGAGCGCGCCTATGCTGCTGGTGTGTTAGATAGTGATGGGTTCTTCACAATCGTCAGAGACCGTTCCTATAATCCAGATTCCCCCTACTATCGCATCAAACTGGGTATCAAGCAGCTGTGGCCCGGACAAGGCCTTCGCTTCGTAGCTTCTGTTCTCGGTGGTCGTGTAGCTTTTGAGAGGCGCGGTTCGGGCCAGCGGGACATGGCTAGGTGGGAGCTATACTCCGATGACGCTCGAGCTGCGATCGTTCGCGTTGCAAAGCACCTGCGCGTAAAGAGGCGTCAGGCTATGCTGTTGCTAGAAACCTTCCAACTCCTCGCGGGAACAAGTGCACCAACCGGCATGCGAAGGCGACAAGTGGAGCACAGCCGTGCAGATATCCAGCGCATGAATCGCCAGGACACTCCAGATTCAACGGGAAAGGAAAGCACGAATCCACTATCTCGCGTGACTCCTGACGCCACGGCCACTCAATCTTCGCCGGTCGAGTTGGCCTATCTGGCCGGTGTCTTGGACAGCGACGGTTACTTAAAAATTGAGAAGCGGAAGGTGGAGGGGATGATTAATCCGCATTATCGCATTAAGATTGGAGCAGGCCAGGTGGCTCCCTCCCCCGCTGTCGATCTCTTCGCCACAACCTTCGGAGGCGGGATTCGGGTACGAGACTCTGGCGGTGCAGGCCACCGTCCTCTCGCCTACTGGAGCCTCTTCGACAAGTCTGCCGTTCCCGCCCTTGAGGCCCTCCTCCCCCACCTCGTGATCAAGGCCCCCCAGGCCCGGCTCCTTCTCCAGCTCCGGGAACGGAAGGGCCGAGGCAAGCTCGGTATCACTGAGTGGACTCACAAGACTCGCTGGCAGCGACCCATCAAGATGCGCAAGCGCTGCTACTCCTCCGAGCAAGTCCGTGAATTCGACCTCCTCTACCACACGGTAAAGGCACTCCACCTCGACCGTCCACCCTATGAATTGCCTAGATCAGCCTGAACAGGATCCCCGTCGAGATGAAGGCGAAGAAGCCTGCGGCTGGAATCGTGAGGGCCCAGGTGACGAGGATTTCCCGGACGACCCGCCAACGCACTGCGGAGAAGCGGCGCACGGCCCCCACGCCGATGATCGCGCCCGAGACGGTCTGGGTCGTGCTCAAGGGGAAGCCGAGCTGCGAACTCGCCAGGACGACGCCCGCAGCCCCCGTTTCGGCCGCAAAGCCCTGGTAGGGCTTCAGCTCGGTCACCTTGAACCCCATCGTTCGCACGATACGCCATCCGCCGAAGAACGTGCCCGCCGCCAGGGTGCCGACCGCGAGGAATCGGAGTTCCAAGGGCACATCGAAGCTTCCGGTGGCCCCCGCGTTGGTGAAGACCAGGGCCGCCATGAGCCCGGCGCTCTTCATCGCGTCGTTGGCCCCGTGGGAGACGGAGAAGAAGAAAGACGAGCCGATCTGGGCCCGCCCGTAGACTCGATTGACCCGCGATGAGGACCGGCGACGCGAGGTGCGCAAGATCGCGAGGACAATGAGAGCGCCCACGATGAAGGCCACCACCGGGGCGACGGCCATCGGAACGAGGACCTTCTGAAGGGTCGAGCCGATCTTCACGGCATTGATGCCCGCCACGGCGATGCCGCCGCCCATGAGCGCCCCCACAAGGACCTGGGTCTCCGAGATCGGGATCCCTCGGATGTAGGTGATGATGTCGAAGGCCAGCCCCCCCAGGATGATGCTGACGACGAACTGGGACGTGATCAGCTCGGGGTCGATGATGCCCTCGCCCAGGGTCCGAGCGACCGCCTCCCCGAAGAAGATGCCGACGAAGTTCCCGGTGGTGGCGAGGGTGACGGCGGCGAGCGGCTTGAGCACCCGAGAACCGACCACGGTGGAGATGGCGTTGGCCGCATCCGTGAACCCGCTCCAGAAGGTCCACACGATGAGAAAGCCGAAGGCGGCCACGAACCACGGGTCGACCGTAGGCGATCCCCACCCTAGCGGTACTTCACCGCGATGTCGCTCAGGATGTCCGCCACGTCCTCACAGTAGTCCGTCGCGAGCTCCATCTTCTCGTAGATGTCCTTGAGCTTGATCACGTCCAAGGCGTCCGTCCCATTGAACAGGCCCGCCACCGCCTCGTTCAACACGTCGTCCGCCTGATTCTCGAGACGGTTGATTTCCACCGCCAGGACTTCAACCTCGGACCACCTGCGTCGGTCCCGGATCATGTTCACACCCTTGTCGACCTGTTGACAGGACTGGCGGATGAGTTCGGCGAGGTCCACCATGGGCGGGGTCACCGCTCCCAACTTGTAGAGGTCCATCCGGACCGAGGCCGCGTAGATCATGTCCATGACGTTGTCCATGCTCGAGGCCAGGGCGGAGATGTCCTCCCGATCGAACGGGGTGA
>JBHIBW010000080.1:0-8036 GCA_046759265.1 Thermoplasmata archaeon | reverse complement strand
GGGTGGGTTCACCTTCCCGCGGGTCCCGAGGTCGGCCGTCGTATCGAGGAGGAGATGCATCGGGGTCGCCTCTCCGCTCAGACCCGTTCCGTGGAGGGCCTCCAGCCCCGCGGGGGAGGATAGGTGGGCCACGTGAACGTGACCGGAGCCATGCCAGGAGACGAGCTGGCGGACGGCGGTCTCCTCCGCGGCCTCACCACCCCGGGCGGCGTCGTGATTGGCGAGCGACTCCTCCCTCCGAGGATGGAAGGCCGCAGGATCCTCGGCGTGGACCGTCAAGGGCCGCGAGGCCTCGTCCAGGGCCTCCAAGATCCCCGGGAGTTCCTCCCCCGACCCGACCAGGCCTCCGAAGCTCTCGGCCCAGTAGAACTTGTAGGCGTGGCAGTAGGGCTCCAGCCGGGCGATGTCCTCCCCGCTTTGCACCCCCCCAAACAGCCCGAAGTCCACGTTGGCCTTGGGGGCGACGGTCGCCCGCTTCTCCCGCAGCCGATCGGGCGTCGTGGCGTGCGGGAGGGTGTTGGGCATGTCGAGGACGGACGTGATGCCGCCCACGGCGGCGGCCTCGCTACCCGTGGAGAAGTCCTCCTTGTGGGTGAGGCCGGGATCCCGGAAGTGGACGTGGACGTCGACGCCTCCGGGGAGCAGGATGCGATCGCCGAAGTCGTGGCGCTCGTCCCCCCGCAGGGTCTTCTTCACGACGCGAATGCGTCCGTCCTCGATCCCGAGGGCGAGGGGAGTGAGCGCGCCGCGGTAGTACGCCCTACCCTGGATGACCATCATGGACCGTGTTGAGGACCCGTCGGGCGATGCCGCCCCGGGGTTCCACCTCCCCGAAGACCGCGGCCTCGAAGCGGTAGACGGCGACCGACGGCTCGAACCAGGCGTCGGCGAGGAGGCCGGCCTTGACACAGGTCTGGGCCAGGAAGTCCTCGGGGGCCCAGGCGTGTTCCATAGCCACCTGGGGGAGGAGGAGGCCGCTCGCGGGCCCCGACCGGACGAGGAGGCCGTGGACGCCCACCTCCACCGCGTCGAGGTACTCCAGAGGCCGCGCCCCGTCGAGTCGCTCGGGAGCCGTGAGGAGGCTGACCTCGACCACCACCCCGTCCGTCTCCTCGGGCCGCAGGGGTTCGAAGCGAGGGTCGCGACAGGACGCCCCCGCGGCCCTCTCCACCGACTCGCCGAGGGCGACCGTCGGCTCCACGTTGCCTATGCAACCGCGGAGGACTCCCTCGGGATACGTGTTGAGGGTGACGAAGGCGCGGCCCGGTCGGGCGAAGGAGGCGGGCAGGGTCGGGCGGTCCCCCGCACGGCGCCCGGCACGAGCGTCCACGGACCAGCGGGCCAGGCGGACCCCGGCCTCGCCCTCGGCCTGGCTCCACATCGGCCGAACGAGGAGAGGCGCTGGCTTAAACCCTTCCACCCCATTTTTTGGCGGTGGCGCGACTCGTCTAGAAAGCTTTAACTGAAGGCGCATAGTTTTCGCGGCGGGCAAACCGTGAAGGCCATTCCCGTTCTCGAGATCATGTCGAAACAGCCCGTCACCCTGGCCCCCGACGCCTCGATTCACGACGCGGCGCAGTCCATGCGGGAGCGGGACGTGGGCAGTCTCCTGGTCGTCCTCGACGGCAAGCCCATCGGCATCCTCACGGAGAAGGACCTCGTGACGAAGGTGGTGGCCGAGGACCGACTCCCTTCCGAGATCCGGGTGGAGGAGTGCATGACCTCGCCCCTGGTGACGGTGGAGCCGTACCGGGAGGTCCTCGACGCCGCGAAGACCATGGCGGAGCTCGGGATCCGTCGCCTCCCGGTGGTGGATGGGGACACTCTCGTCGGGTTGGTCACGGAAAACGACGTGCTCAAGGTCTGGCCCGCACTCATTGAAATCACCCGTCAGCGGGCCGAGTTGGCAAAGCAGGGTGAGGGGAACGGCGTGGGCTACTGCGAGTCCTGCGCCACGTTCTCCGACCAGCTGGGCCTCCACCACGGCCAGCTCCTCTGCCCCGCATGCAGCGAGACCTAGGGCCGGTGCCCTCTCTCCCGCGGTAATGGGGTCGCAAAATTTAAGCCGACCCAGGGGGACGCTCGCGCCAGATGCGGTTTGTGAAGATCTCCCAGCCCGAGATCGAGGCCGTCCGCCAGCTCTACGAGAGCGTCATGTCGCATGCGTGCCACGGCCTCTTCTTCCGGGAGGGCCTCTCCCTCGGCGAGGAGGTTGCCGAGATGGCGGCGAAGGGGGAAGACTTCTTCGACGCCTGCCGCCGCATCCTCATCGCCCGGGGCTGGGCGGAGGACATCACCTTCGGGGAGAAGGAGGTGAAGGTGGCCGGTTCCATCGAGGCCACCGACGACGCCGGGTCGGTCACCTGCCATCGTCTCAAGGGGATCCTCTCGCGGGTCCTGGAATCGGACGGCAGCCCGCGGGTGAATCTCACCGAGACGAAGTGCGCCAGCAACGGCGACTCCGCCTGCGTGTTCAAGGTCGAGGGATAGGGATGGGCCTGGAGGACGTGCTCGGGAGGCTCAAAGAGGAGACGGAGGCCATGGCCTCGGCCATCATCAGTCGCGACGGCCTCGTCATCGCCGCGGACCTCCCCGAGGGGGTCTCCGAGGAGACCTTCTCCATCATGTGCGCCGCCATCATGGGCGCGGCCATGACGGCCACGACCGAGATGGGTCGGAGTGCACCCACCCGGATTTTCATGGAGTCGAAGGACCTGCTGATCGTCATCTACGAGGCGGATCGGCGCTCCATGCTGGTCGTGGTCCTGCCCCCCGGGGCCGACGTGTCCCGGGTGGACGAGCGTGTCGACCTCGTGGTCGAACAGGTCACGGCAAGTCAATAAATGCGGGTAATACAGGGATCGCCGCTGGCGCTGCCAACGGTTGGAATCGTGTGATTCGCGATGCCCAACTAGGACAGTGCTCCCCCCGTTCCCCCAAGAACGTGCATCCCTGGCATGCTAATCCATATATAGCCCAAATGAAATGCCCCCGAATTGGATTGTTCCCAATTGGAACTAGGAGGGAACAGCATGGAGCGGAAAATCAAGTTCGTGATGGAGAGGCCGACCAAGAACACATACCGGTTCTCCGAGGACGCCGAGCAGCCGCTGATCGGAACGCTATACATCCAGAAAGTAGCGTTCAAGAGGGTGCCGCGGCAAGTTGAGGTGGTGGTCCGCGGGGAAGATCTAATGGCGGAGGATTAGTAGAGAGGCGCGCCCGGTTGGCAGAAAAGCCATGCGGAAGGCCTCGCACACCCTCCAACGGCGGCCCTGTCGAAGGACAATTTATCAATTCCTATCGCCCTCAAGTGGACTGTGGAGGAACTCTCGAGAAACCTCATAGTGTCTGTCATCCTCGGCCGAGAGTAGTGTCCCAGCCAAAGGCAATCTGGAGCTACGAGTTGCTGCTGCCCCCTTCCTGACCTACATGGTAGCCTCCCTGGGACGGGAAGATGTCATATAGTGACACAAAATGAAGCCCAACCGAGATCGGGAAAGGGCGCGTGGCCACGGCCGGTTGTTCCCAAACTCCTGCTTAGCGTTGCTGGGTTTGAGGACTCATCACGCTCCAGCCCCCCGCTCGCTCCTAGTAATGTTACTACCTCAGCCAAGTGTTAAACTCTGGCACGCTCTTTGGATACTCCAGGAATGCTGACCGCAAGAATGCGCAGGATCGTCTGGGTTCTTGTTGCTGAGGTTCTGCTTGCTTCACTGGGGGCGTTCTTCGCTTCCCCGAGGGTCGCCCAAGCATCCGATGACCAGGACTTCCACGCCCCCATCTTCATCGAAGGGAACGACGACTTCACCGCGTCCAACGGGGTCGTGGGGGGTTCGGGGACTCCGTCTGACCCTTATGCCATAACTGAGCTGCGCATCAATGCCTCCGGAGCGCACGGTATTCGCATTGAAAACACCAATGCTACCTTCCTCATCCGTGAAGTGGTGATTGAATCCGGGGGGCTGTTCCACGACGGCATCTCCCTTCGTAACGTGACAGATGGCCGTGTCGAGAGCTCGAATGTCTCGAACAGCCGCAATGGGATCCACGTCGTCAACTCAGGGAACATCAACCTCTACGCCAATGATCTGGGGTCGAACCTTGGACATGGGATTCACCTTCTCTCCACGACAGGTGCGGTCGTGCTGAATAACAACGTGACCCACAACCAAGATGTCGGAATCTGGGTCCAGAGCTCCACGGATGTAACCGTCACGGGCAACTTTGTTTCCTCGATCCGTCGTTTTGACAACAGCGTCTCCTGGCGCGATACGGGAATCTACCTCCAATTTTCGGCCCACGTGGCCGTCAGCAATAACGTTGTCGAGTCCTTCGAGTCTGAGGGGATCGACGTCGGAGCTTCGAGGGACGTCAACGTGGTGGGGAATGCCGTACGGTCAAACGGCCGTAGCGTCACGTCCTCTTACTCGCACAACGTCACCATCGCTGAGAATGCGATCACGGACAATTCTAGGGGTATCTTGGTCTCAAACAGCACGGGGGTGCGCATTCGAGGGAACAACGTCTCGAAGAATGGGTGGGACGGCATCAGTCTGTCCTCTTCGCCGGGTGCCATCGTCCGGCACAACGTCCTTTCTTCGTGGATCCAGGTTCACTCCCCCTTCGTCCTCGTCGAGAACAACACCCTCCGATCGAACGGAGCGGGCATCTATCTCTTCTCCACGACGAATGCAACCCTGAGGGGTAACCACCTGACTTCGAACGGCCTCACCTTCTGGGGAAGAGAGATGGTCCATCTGAGCTCCCATGACATCGACGTGAGCAACCTGGTGAATGGTGCGCCCCTTCGCTATCACCGAGACTGTTCAGGCCTCACCGTTGATGGGGTTCTGGTCGGACAGCTCGTTGTCGCCAACTGCACCGACGTCCGGATCTCAAACCTCCAAATCACCGATACGGAAACCGCCATCAAATTGGCCTACGTCGACGGCGCGAGGCTGGAGAATAGCGTCATTTACGCAAACCGGGGACTAGGCATCGAGCTCGAACGGGTCCGAAACACGACGATTGTGGGCAACACCGTAGTCCTGAATGAGGAGGGCGGCATTGGACTTCTCAGTTCTTCGCAGATAACGATTGTCGGTAACAATGTAACCTACAACGGAGTCCCGATCTTTGGCCAAGCCGGCGTTGGTCTGAAATTCACGTCGGACACACTCATCTATCGAAACAACATAATCAATAACTCGAAACAGGCCGAGGTCGTCGTAGGGAGGGGGGACGCGTGGGACAATGGGTACTCCTCAGGGGGCAACTTCTGGTCGGATTACTCGGGAGAGGACCGGTGCAGCGGTCCTGAGCAAGACGTTTGTCCCGACCCGGATGGTCTGGGAGACACCCCTTACGAGGTCGACTTCAGTGGCGTTGACAACTACCCGTTGATGGCGGCTTCGGGTCCCCCCAACACGCCGCCGCTCGCCGCCCTAGAGGTCTCCCCGCCTGTGGGGGGGCCCACGACGGGATTCGTCCTCGACGCCTCCGGTTCCGTCGACGCCGAGGACCTCCCAGGCATGCTCACGTACCGATGGGATTGGGAAGGCGATGGGACCTGGGATGGTCGCTTCTCCACGCGCGCGGTCGTCCGGCACCAGTACGCGATCCCAGGCAACCACACGATCCGCCTGGAAGCTCGAGACTCAAGGGGCGCCACGAACATCACGGAAGGCGAAGTCACCGTCCTGAATGCGCCCCCCATCCCGCGTATCCGCGTCCATCGCGAAATTGGAGACACGAGTACCACATTTCGCTTCGATGCCAATGCATCCTTCGATCATAGTGATCCCACCATTTCTCTGAGAGTTCGGTGGGACTGGCAGAACGATGGCATCTGGGACACACCGCTTACAGTGAACAAATTCGCAGCTCACCGCTACGACCATCCGGGCATGCATACGGTGCGTCTTGAGGCGAGGGACACGGGCGACCTCGCCGGCGAAGCAACAAGCAATATCCTCGTCCTCCCGGATCAGCCTCCCGTTGCGTCCTTCTGGGTGTCCCCGTCGATTGGAGACAACACGACTATCTTCTCCGTGGACGCATCGGATTCGTTCGATTGGGGAAATCTCTCGGCTCCCTTGCAATTCCGGTGGGATTGGGAAGGGGATGGACTCTGGGATACCCTCTGGACCTTTGAGGATGATGCTCGGCATCGATTCCAGATCCCCGGAACTTATGGCATGAGGTTAGAGGTTATGGATCCGGCCGGTCTGACCAACCACACCGTCAGAACGGTGAGTGTGGTCGACACCGCGGCGCCCCTGATCCAGCACGTGGCGCCTGACCGGGTTCAAGTGGGCCAGCCGATCTCAATCACGGTGCAAGTGACTGACTCGAGCGCAAACCTGAACGTGTCTCTACGCTACCGGGGCGTGACCGATCTCGCCTTTACGCTGCTGGAGATGGGGCGCATCCAGGACGGGAGTTTTCATGCATGGATACCCCCGCAGGCAGAGACCGGGTTCCTAAGGTACAACTTTGCAGCCGTGGACGAGTCGCTGAACGGTCGAATTAGTCCTACGTTCACGGTCTACGTCACGGCGCAGCTCTCTCCCAGTTCGATGGGAACTATCGCCTTGGCGGGAGCAGGGGCGGTCATCCTTGCATATTGGTTGATACGGAGAACGAGGCCCCCCTCTGGTAGCGCTGAACGTAAAAGGCGATGACGCGGGAGATGGGGGGGAGTCTCGCCCCCAAGCCCGGTGTGGCCACGGCAAGGGACGACATTGAGTCCGCCCCTTGCTTCCAGGACTCGTCAGATTGGAGTCTTTCCACCCGCCAGCCCGACTTAGCGGCAGACCCCGAAGGTCCTCTACGAGAGCGATAATTTCCCCTTGGAAGCCCATCTAAGGCACACTGAGAATATGGGGAAGGGGGCGGCTGAGAGCCGGCCACACAGCACACCGGTCGGCCCATGGAGCAGTGAGTCAGACCCCTCTGATGTAAGGGGCCTGCGGCCGTCGCCTGGCAGATCGGCCAGCCAGTAATTCATCGATCCCCACTCGCCCTTCGCCCTTGGCCGAAGGCTAGGAGGGCGCGTGTCGGACGCAAGTATGCTTACATCGGAGGAGAAGTCACCGTTCTCGGGAAAGGCGCGATGAGTCCTCATCTCGCTCCAGCCGGACCCATGGCAGGAAGGCCAAAGCGAAGACCAACGCGGCAACGGCATAGTATACGGCGCTCGTCTCGAGGCGCTGAAGGACCAATTGCTGGTTTCCTACGTAAAGGATGGCCAGGCCCAAAAGGATTGCCAGGACGGGGAAAAAGGCCTTGCGGTAGAGAGCTGACCGGCCAATCCAACTCAATCGCATTCTGGCCGCGAATCGCACTGCGTCCTAAGTAAGTGCCTCTTCGAATGGATAGCACCACCGGTGTGAGACAGGTGAGTCGGGTGAGACAGCCGTATCCTCCTAAGGGACGTGCCGCAACAGTGGCTTTTCGCGTGGAGCGTTGTGATGGGTGCGGCCTCCGGACCCCCAAAGCGTTATACTGCCTCTTTGGTTCGCCTGGCCGGGGCCCGTGGTCTAGTGGTTTGCCTCGCCGAGGCCCACCAATGACGCCACCCTTACAATCCCCGATAGGATAGGTGGAGATCGTCGGTTCGATCCCGACCGGGCCCATCCCCTTCTTCGCCAGGCATCAGGGCGGGGCCTCTCGCCGGGCCTTACCGGCGGAGGACTTCGGGCGGGCCGCCTCCTTCCTCCCGTGTCCTTCGACCATCATGCCCCCGAGTCGCCCGAGGTAGGCGCCGTTGAGGAGGTACACCTGGGCCCGCTCCATGCCCACCATGCCGGACTTCAGGATCGGACCGAGATGACGACGACCCGTCTCGTTCATCGGGGTGCCCCCGGAGAACTCGTTGAAGGCGGGGACCAAGACCAGCTCCTTGGGGCGTCGCTCGTAGCGCGGGTGGTCCGCCACGAAAGGCGCCCGGACCCAGCACCGCTCGTACGTGCGAGGACCCAGGCGGTCGGGGAAGAGGAGGGTCGGGTGGTTGTGGCCCATGAGGAGCGTGC
>JBHIBW010000079.1:0-8270 GCA_046759265.1 Thermoplasmata archaeon | reverse complement strand
TCGGGAAGGAGATTCGGAAGACGATCGTGGAGGCCTAGTCGGGGATGGCGCGGCGAACGAAGAAGGCGGGGCCTGCGGGCTCGCTCGGTCCGCGGTACGGCGTGAAGGTCCGCCGACGCATCCGCGAGGTCCTGCGTGAGAAGTCACGGTGGCACATGTGCCCGCGTTGCCGTCACCCTTCCGTGCGGCGGGTGAGCACGGGCATCTGGAGGTGCCGGCGATGCGACTACACCTTCGCCGGGGGGGCGTACCGCCCGGTCGTCACGACCTCCATCTCGCGCCAGGTTTCACGACGGGCAGCGGAGGAGGACGTGGAGGTACCCGAGGGGCTGGAGGAGTAACATGTACAAGTGTGCCGTGTGCAAACAGCCGGTTCGCTCGAACATCAACACGGTCGGCATCCAGTGCGAACACTGCGGGTCCAAGATCTTCTACAAGGAGCGGCCCAACGTGAAGAAAGTCCTGAAGGTGCGATAGCCGTGCGAAAGGCGTGGGTCCGCGTGGAGACCGACGCGGCGGAGATCGTGGCGGCCGCCTTGGGCCCGGAAGCCGCTCGGCCGGTGCCCCGGAGTGCGGTCACCCTCATAACGACCCCGCACGGACTAACGATGGAGATGGAGGCACAGGACACCACCGCGCTGCGGGCGACCCTTAACTCGTACCTCCGCTGGGCCTCGGGGGCCCTTCGGATGGTGGAGGAGGCCGGCGCGTGAGGGAAGTCCCTCCCCAGCTTCAGAACCAGATCAACCAGTTCCGCCAGCTCCAGCAGCAGCTGCAGGTGACGACCGCCCAGCGGGTGCAGATGGAGACCCGCCTCCGGGAGGTGGAGGTCACCCTCGAGGAGCTCGAGAAGGCGGAGGACGACGCGCCCATCTACAAGAGCATTGGGTCCCTCCTGGTCCGGGCGAAGGGGCGCGAGGAGGTCCTGAAGGAACTCCAAGACCAGAAGGAGACCCTGGCCATCCGCGTCAAGACGCTGGAGAAGCAGGAGAAGACCCTCGCCGAGCGATACGAGCGGATGCAGCAGCAGATCACCCAGGCCCTCGGAGGCACGGGCTTGGAGACGGGGCTGGGCGCGGGCTAGCGCCCTAATCGTTAAATCGCCGGCCCCCCTAGGATGCCCATGGCCAAGCCGGCGCCTGCCGCCCCTGGGCAGGGGTCCAATCAGCTCTTGATGGTGTTCATGTTCATCGCGATGCTGCTCATCCTCTTCATCGAGGAGGCTCGTCTCGGCCTGGGTTTCTTGATGGGCATCATCCTGGAACCGCTCATCGGCTTTGACCACCTCTACCTGGTCGTGACCATCTTTCTCGCGGGCGCGATCCCCCTCACGATCTCCACGCTCCTCCGCCATCGGATGACGGACTGGACCACCCAGGGCCGCATGGCCGCCACGAACAAGGCCCTGGGCAAGGAAATGCGCCAGGCTGTCGCGAATCGGAACCAGGCCAAGATGAAGAAGCTCCAGGAGACCCGAACCGAGGTCATGCGCGAGTTCATGCCCGTCCAGATGGCGCAGTTCCGCACCCTCCCCATCACGATGATCCTCTTCATCGCCATCTTCGCCTGGCTCAGCTTCTTCATTGCTTCCACGGCCTTTCCCGTGGTGAGCATCCCCTGGGACGTCAACGCCTCCCTCGGCGGGGGCGTCGGGTTCTTCGCGAGCTGGGTCCTCCTTTACATCGTCATCACGATGCCCATCAGCCTCGTGTTGTCTCGGGTCCTGAAGTACGTCTCCTTCCGCCGGAAGCTGGCGGCGATGGGGGAGGCGTAGAGGAACCCGCCATGGCCCGTGTCCTGGTCATCGGGGGACTCCCCGGCGCAGGGAAGACCACGGTCGCCGAGGAGTTGGCGCGACGACGAGGCGGGGAAGTGGTCTCCGCCGGCGATCTCTTTCGCCAGTGGGCGGAGGAGAAGGGAATGAGCCTCAAGGCGTTTGGACGGCTCGCGGAGGAAGATCACGCCATCGATCGTCGCCTGGATGAGGCGATCCTCCAGCGGGTCGTCGACCTCGCGGCCCGGGATGTTCCAGTGGTTGTCGAGGGACGTCTGCCTGCCCACCTCCTACCGCAGGAGGGCCTCCCCGTCTTCGCCGTCTGGCTGGAGGCTCCGCGGGCCGTGCGGGCCGCGCGCGTCGCACGACGAGACGATGTGACCGAGGCGATCGCGCGCCGCGAGATGAAGACGCGGGAGGCCTCCGAAACGCGCCGCTACGTGACGATCTACGGCATCGACCTAGGGGACCAGCGCGTCTTCGATCTCGTCCTGGACTCCTCCGACCAGACGCCGGAGGAGCTGGTGGACACCATCTTGGAAGAGGCCGGCGTGTGACGGCCGCACGCGCGACGGAAACGGGGGCCCCGTCGTACGGGAAACCCCCCGAGGCACGGACCGTGGAGGAGCTCCTCGACGCGGGCGCGCTGGTCCTCGACAAGCCGCAGGGCCCCACGTCCCACCAGGTCTCCGCGTGGGTCCGAAACCTGCTCGGGATCAGGAAGGCGGCCCATGGCGGGACCCTCGATCCCCGCGTCACCGGGGTGTTGCCGGTCGCCCTTGGACGGGCCGTCCGGGTCCTCGACGCCCTTCACGTGGGCGACAAGGAGTACGTGGGCGTCCTCCGCCTCCATCAGGACGTGCCGCGCGAGCGCGTCTCAGAGGCCTTCGGCGAGTTCGTCGGGGAGGTATACCAAACCCCGCCGGTCCGCTCGGCCGTAAAACGGGTCCTGCGGGTGCGCCGCATCCACGAGCTGGAGGTGCTCGACCGCCAGGCCCGAGACACCCTCTTTCGCGTGCGCTGCGAGGCGGGCACCTACATCCGGACCCTCTGCGTCGACCTGGGTGAGGCCCTGGGGGTCGGCGGGCACCTGCAGGACCTCCGGCGAATCCGGACGGCCACCCTCTCAGAGGAGATCGCGGTCTCCCTCAATGTCCTTCGCGACGCCTTCGCATTCTGGAAGGAAGATGGGGACCAGACCGAGCTCCGCCGCATCCTCCATCCCATGGAGGATCTCCTGAGACACCTGCGATCGGTGGTCGTGAAGGACACGGCCGTGGAGGCCCTCTGCCACGGCGCCCCGCTCATGGTTCCCGGGATTCTCGAGGCCGACTCCACGATCGCCGCCGGGGAACTCGTCGCGCTCCTCACGCGAAAGGGCGAGGCGGTGGCTCTGGGCCGGGCCCGCCAGTCGGGTTCCGGATGGGGCGCGGCCAAGACAGGGATCGCGGTCGACCTGGAGCGCGTCCTGATGGACCCGGGTTCCTACCCGCGCCTCTGGCGCTGAAGCCCCGCCGCACCTTTAATTGGCTCCTTGCCTATGCGAGCGCGCCGAAGCCGAGGTCGCCTAGTCCGGTAGGGCGCGAGCCTGGAGAGGACCCCTCGATAGCTCGTGGCGGGCAACCGCCTCGGGAGTTCAAATCTCCCCCTCGGCGCTCGATTCTTCACCCTCTGCCTCGTGGATGGCGGCCTTCAGACGATCGATGGAACGGACGGGGCGCGGATCCACTCCTCGGAGGATCGCCAGGTACACGCTCACGAGGTCGCCCAGCAAGACGAACCCCAGGAGACCGGTCGCGAAGGTTTCGTCGAGGGCGGGAACCGAGGTGACGGCCACCCGCTCCTCGAGCAGGGCGCCGGCGCGCTGAAATGGGCGTGGACGACGCTCTGGGGCGGCGGCATGAGGAGGACCGGGGCGAAACGATCGGGATCCGGTCCCTCGAGCCAGCCGACGATCTCGTTGTGGCTGGCCTCCGGCAAGATGCCGTGCCAGGCGAGTGTCTTGGCGTTCTCGTTGAGCTGCGTCTGCCACCGCCGTGCCACACCGGCATACGGCGGCGGGCCGTAGACGATGGGGACCTTCCCCTCCAACGCGGTGGCGATGGCCTTGGCCGGGTTGGCCGTCGCCGGGACGGCCGGCACCCATTCTCCTCGGATGCGGCTCAGGTCCGCCACGGAGTCGGGAAGCTCCTCGTCCAACGTGGGGGAGGAGCGGGCCAACAGGGCGAGCAGGGGTGCCAGAAGGTACCCGAGCGCCGCCCGGGGCGCGAAGCCGGCAG
This sequence comes from Thermoplasmata archaeon, assembly GCA_046759265.1. Taxonomy (GTDB): domain Archaea; phylum Thermoplasmatota; class Thermoplasmata; order RBG-16-68-12; family JAJISG01; genus JAJISK01. Next base: position 4,217 of record JBHIBW010000079.1, on the reverse strand, counting down.
GAACGGGAACGTGCGGAACGCCACGGGCCGAGGACATCTCCGCGAGCTCCCCTCCGGAGCCGACCGTGAGACAGGAGAGGTCCTTCCCCAACGCCTGTCGATAGGCCGATAACGTCTCCCAGGTGTTCCCGGAGTAGCTGATGGCCACGAGGAGGTCTTCCTTCGACACGTAGGGCGGAATCCGAGGGGTTCGGGTGACCTGGACCTCCAGTCCCCCATACCACCTTCCCAAGGCGTGGGCGAGGTCCCCGGCGATGGCCGACCCCCCCATGCCCACGACGAAGACGCGCCCCGAGGGCGGGGCCTCCCAGGCGGCATCCCGGACCCCCGCCAGCCCCTCCTCGAGCTGCTCGGGGAGCGAAGACAGCGTTCCCATCAGGCCGCTCGCGTCGATTTCGGCGAGTCGGTCAGGGTCGTCCAGCACACGCCGCGATGGCCCGAGGCGTTGAAAGGCTTGCCGGGGGCTGAACAGTCTTGTTGGTAATTACAAAAATCTTATTAGAGGCGTGTCGGTGCCTCATCCGATGCGGGCCGCGGTGCGGGGGGCCCTTAGCGCGCTCCAAGGGGGGAACCCGATTCTGCTCTACGACGCGGACGGCCGCGAGGAGGAGACCGATCTCGTGCTCCCCTCTCAGTTCGTCACCTCCCGATCGATCCGGCTCATGCGGCAAGAGGCGGGCGGACTGGTCTGCACCACCTTCCCCACCCCGGTGGCGAGGCGCCTCGGGCTGCCCCTCATCGAGGATGCCCTGACCTCGCTCAAGGAGGACTTTCCGGTCATCGAAGGCCTCCTCCGTCATCGGCCGCCCTACGATGCCCGCTCGGCCTTTAGCCTGACCGTGAACCACCAGGCGACCCGCACGGGGATCACGGACCGAGATCGGGCGCGGACGGTGAGCGCGTTGGCCGAATCCTGTCGCTTCGCCCTGGCCTCGGAGGACGGTCTGGCCCGGGAGGCGTTCATGCGGGAGTTCCGCACGCCCGGACACGTCCACCTCCTGATCGCGGACGAGCCGCTCTTGCGGGACCGACGCGGCCACACCGAGCTCTCCACGGCCCTTCTGTTAATGGCCGAACTCCTTCCCTCCGCGACCCTATGTGAGATGCTGGCGGACGGCGGAGGCGCCCTCACCAAGGCCGAGGCAAACAAATATGCGACAGCCCGGCATCTTGCATTCGTCGAGGGGAGCGACGTCCTCGAGGCTTGGGGAGCATGGTCCGGGTCATGGCGACGGGAGTTTTCGACATCCTCCACGTAGGCCATCTGGACTACCTGAAGCAGGCGAGGGCACTGGGGGACGAATTGGTGGTGGTCATCGCCCGCGACTCACGCGTGCGGCGGATGAAGCACGAGCCGGTCACCCCCGAGGCGCTGCGGCGGGAACTGGTGGACGCCCTCAAGCCCGTGGACCGGGCCCTCCTGGGACACGAGGGAGACATCTACGAGACCGTCGAGGATGTTCGACCCGACGTCATCGCCCTCGGATGGGACCAGGAGTTCGACATCGAGGAGGTCGAGGCGGAGGTCCGCCGTCGCGGGGTCCCCGCCAAGGTGGTCCGGTTGACGAAGATGGAGGGGGACCTCGACGGGACGACGAAGATCATCAACAAGGTGATCAGCATCTGGTCCATCCAGAAACAGGTCGAGCGGGTGGAGAAGACGCCCCCCGAGGGGGACTAGGTCTGCCCACCATCGGCATCGTGGACACGACGTTCGCTCGCGTCGACATGGGCACCGCGGCGGAGGAGGAGCTGAACGAACTGGGCACGGACCTCCGTGTGGCCCGCCGGACCGTCCCGGGCGTCAAGGACCTCCCGGTGGCGTGCAAGCGCCTCATCGAGGAGGAGTCCTGTGAACTGGTGATGGCCCTCGGGATGCTCGGCCCCCAGACGGTCGACAGGCAGACCGCCCTCGTGGCGGATCTGGGACTGCAGGGCGTCCAGCTGGCGACCGACACCCCCATCCTAGGAGTCTTCGTCTACGAGGAGGAGGCCAAGGACGACGACGAGTTGGCCTGGCTCGCCGCCCGTCGCGCGCGGGAACACGCTCGAAACGCCTACAACATGCTCTTCCGGCCGGAGGTGCTCCGAGCGAACGCTGGGACCGGCCAGCGGGAGGGGTTCGATGACGCCGGACCCCTCGAGACGACGTCAGGGAAGTTGAGCTAGGTGCCGAACCTGGGCATCGTGGTCAGCGAGTTCCATGCCGACGTCACGGAACGGATGCTTGCGCGGGCGGAGGAGCACGCCGCGTTCCAGGGTCTGACAATCACCCACGTCGTGAAGGTCCCCGGTGTGTTCGACATGCCCCTCGCCCTCGCACGGCTTGTCCGACGGAAGGACGTGGACGGGGTGGTGGCGCTCGGGGCCGTCATTCAAGGCGAGACCCGTCACGACGAGGTGATCATGCACTCCACCGCGCGCAAGATCGCCGACCTCGCTGTGGAACACGAGAAACCCATCGGCCTCGGCATCTCCGGCCCCGGGCAGTCGAAGGAGCAGGCCCTCGATCGGGTGGAGAAGGCGCGGGAGGCGGTGGAGGCGGTGGCGAAGCTGTTGAAGGCGCTGGAAGGGGTCTGAGCCCGAAGAAGGGTTATATCCCAACCTCTCAATCCCCGACCGCCTCTCCCGAGGACGCGGCCATGGCTGACATACCACAAATCGAAGAGATTCTGAAGGAGATCGAGGGCCGGGAGGGGATCCACGAGGCCTTCCTTGTGACCCGTTCGGGGATGTACATCGCGGGGGATCTGCCCAAGGGCGTCGAGCAGGAAACGTACGCAAGCATGTTTGCCGTCCTCTTGGGGTCCGCGGACACCGCCACGTCCCAGATGAAGGAGCCCATGCAAGGGGTCTCCGTGCACCTGCGGGACTCCAAGCTCGTGGTGTTGGGGGACGGGCCGAAGGCGCTCTTCGTCCTCCGGGCGGGAGAGGACGTTCCAGTGCGCCGCCTTCGGGAGTTCCTGGGCCCGTTCTCCGCGCGCCTTGAGGAGCACCTCTGAGCCTACATGCGGCGAAACCCGCGAAGGATCCACTCGCCGACGGCCTTCGCCGCGTATCGAACCGTCCGCCCCACTCCTCGGCTCAGGCCGACGGGCCGACCCCGGCCCCTGCGGATCGCGGCCAGCAGATCTCCCTCGCTCTCGTAGCCATCCGGGAGTATGAGGAGGCCCCGTCCGAGGTCCGATAGTCGATGGGCGTCGCTTCCGGCCGTCATGGGCAAGCCCAGGTCCTGCGCCAGTCGTTCGGCCCGCTGGTTGTCTCGTCGGGTCGTTCGCGCGTTGAGCCCTTCGACCCCCTCGAAGGGGATCCTCCGGACGACAGATTCCCCGAGTCCCGACCAGAAGCGGTAGGGGTGGGCGGCCACGGCGAGCCCGCCCTGCTCCCGGATCCGCTCCACGGCCTCCAGCCCCGGGAGCCGGGTCGGGACGGGGTCCTGCAGGCCGTAGACCAGGATGTGCCCCTCCCGGGCTGAGAGTTCCATCCCGCGGATGCAGAGGAGCCCCGTCTCCCGGGCCAGTCGTCGGCCCTCCTCGCTCCCGTCGGTCCGGTTGTGGTCCGTGATGGCCACGGCCTGAATGTCCCGCCGGGCGGCCGTTCGGAGCATGTCCCGCACCGCCATGGACGAGTCGGGAGAGTACCGGCTGTGGAGGTGCAAGTCGACCTTGTACAGCTCACGTCACCTCGGACCCTGGCCGTACAGGGCGGTCTAGGGTAACTTCACGGTCGCCCGCCTCGAGAGGAAAGCCGGGACCGGAGGAACTCCCGTGAAAGTACACGCGTCCGTCGTCCCCCACTTCGATTCGGAGCTTCTTGAACTCCTCGAAGGAGAGGCGCGGGGCGCCTGGCGTCCCCAACACCTGCGTCCCGGGCGGTGCGTCCCCCGTCAGGAGAAGGGAGATGACCGGGCCGTCCACGGCGGCCAGGAGCATGGCATCGGATCGGACCCCTCGGAAGGTGCTCGGCTTCAGATTGACCAGGACCGCGACGCGCTTCCCGCGTATCTCGTCGGGCTTGTACGCCTCCCGCATCCCGGCGACCATCGTCTTCCGCTCCGTGCCGAGGTCGGCCTCGAGGGCGTACAACTTGTCGGCATCGGGATGGGCCTCGACCTGGGTCACCTCGCCCACCCGGACGTCCAGCCGCTCGGCTTCCTCCTTCTCCCGCTTCGCCGAGCGCCGCCCTTGCCGCGAATGGAAAGTCCGCAGATGGCGGCG
>JBHIBW010000078.1:0-8271 GCA_046759265.1 Thermoplasmata archaeon | reverse complement strand
GTCCTCCGATCCACGCTAGCCCACCACCAACCGTTCCATCCCGCTCGACCAGGCGTCCCTCATCGCATCGACGCCCACGGCGAACTCCGCTGGCCCGACTCGAATCCGCAGGTCGGAGCCGCCCACACGGCCGACGCGTCGGAACGGCAGGCCCTCCATCGCCTCCTCGAGAGGGGAAGGGTCCCCCCGGGCTTCGAGAACCCATCTTGTGTTGGTTTCGGAGAAGAGCGCCAAATCGGGGCGAAGCCCGTCCGCCGACCATTCCACTTCGGCACCGACGTCCCCGCCGAGACACATTTCGGCGATCGCCACCCCGAAGCCGCCGTGGGAGGCGTCGTGACACGCCGCGATGAGACCCGCGTTCGTGGCCCCGACGAGACGTTCCACAGATCGTTGCAGGAGGTCGGCGTCCGTGTCCGGCACCGTACCCCCTTCCCCGCCGTTGATTCGGAAGTACTCGCTCCCCCCCAGCTCGGCCTGCGTCTCCCCCAGCAGGTACAGGAAGGCGCCTTCTCGCTTGAGGTCGGACGTGACGCAACGACGAATGTCCTCCACGATGCCCGTCCCGAGGACCACCGGGGTGGGGGGTACCGGAGACCAGGACGTCTCGTTGTAGAAACTCACGTTTCCCGAGGGGATGGGGAGCCCCAGCTTTCCTGCGACGTGACCGATCCCCCGGACCGCCTCGCGGAAGAACCCGAGCCGATCGGCCTTCTCCGGGTTTCCGAAGTTTAGGCAATCGCTCAACGCATGGGGTCGCGCCCCCACCGCGGCAAGATTCCTGCACACTTGGTCGACGGCGGCCGCCCCGCCCCGATAGGGGTCGAGTCGGGCGTACTGGGGGGTGGAGGCGGTTGCGAGGGCCAGGCCCTTCCACGAATCGGGCAGCGGTTTCAGAACCGCGGCGTCGCCGTGGGCCTGTTTCCCTACGACGCCCTGGAGGGGCTTGATGACCGTGCTGGCCTTCACCTCGTGATCGTACTGCCGAATAACGAGTTCCTTGCTGGCCACGTTGGGCGAACCTAAGAGGCGGAGGAGGGAGTCCCCGTAATCGGACGGTTCCGCAGGGGGTCGCTCCGGAGCTGACGGCCGTGCCACCTCCCTCTCGTAAGGGCGCTCGTATTCGGGCCCCTCGGTATAGAAAGGCAGGTCCATGTCGAGAACCTCCTCGCCTCGATAGAGAACCCGGACGGTCTTCTCCGGGACGACGCGCCCGATGGGGGTCGCGGGGACGTCCCACAGCTCGAAGATGGAGAGCACTTCGTCCACCCGGGCCTCCGGCACCGCCAGCATCATCCGTTCCTGTGACTCGCTCACCCAGATCTCCCAAGGGGCTAGGTTCGGCTCCTTGAGGGGAACCTGTTCGAGGTTGACCTCTGCCCCGTGGCCCCCCGCGATGGCCATCTCGCCGACCACGCAGCTCAGACCCCCGCCTCCCAGGTCCTTCATGCCGCTGAGGAAGCCCTGATCGACGGCCTCGAGGCAGGCGTGCATCAACGGTTCCTTCATGATCGGATCCCCCAGCTGCACGGCCCCGGCCTGCCACTCCTCCCACATCTCATCCGTGAGCTCGAGGGAGGCGAAGGTAACGCCATGGATGCCGTCCCGACCCGTCTTCCCCCCCGTCAGGATGAAGACATCCCCCGGCCCCGCGACCGCGTTGCGCAGGATGTGGTCCTTCCGCGCGAAGCCCACGCACCCGACGTTGACGATAATGTTGCCCGTGTATCCCGCGTCGAAGAAGATGGAGCCGGCGACGGTGGGGACCCCGACCCGGTTGCCGTAGTCCCGGATTCCGGAGACCACGCCACCGAAGAGGTACCTCGGATGTTTCACCCCAGGCGGCAGGTCGCCGTACGGGAGATCCAAAGGCCCGAAGTGAAGCGGGTCGACGAGAGCAATGGGCTTCGCCCCCATGGCAAGGACATCCCGGAGAATGCCTCCGATGCCCGTGGCGGCGCCGCCGTAGGGCTCCACCGCGCTGGGGTGATTGTGGCTCTCGATGCGCAGGGCATACGCGTGATCTTCGTCGAACTCCATGACGCCCGCGTCCCCTTTCAGGAGGACCGATGGGGCCTCGATTCCGAAGAGGAACTCGCGAAGGAGCGGCCGGGAGGACTTGTAGCAACAGTGCTCCGACCAGGCCTGGCCGAGGGACTGGAGCTCCGCATCCGTGGGGGGGCGACCTCGCTTCCGGAAGTACGCCTGCACCCGGCGCATCTCCTCTTCGCTGAGAGCCAGGCCGAGGTCCTTGCTGATGCGGTTTAGCTCTTCGTCTCCGGCTTCCAAAAGATCGATTCGGTAGAGGGGGAAGGGGGCCTTCACCCGACGAATCAGCTCACCCACCGCTGTGCCTCACTTCCATAATAGCGCGGGCTAATTAACTTTAGGAAGGATTGGCTGACCAATCTTCATGGGTTGGTTTCGCCCCTCCTCGCCACCAGGAACATTCGCGTTCCAGGGGATGTGGGGTCCAGGGGCTCCAGGCCAACCCCGCCGTACACCCCTTCGACCCTCCAGCCGGCCGACTCCGCGAGTTTCCTCAACTCGTCGGGGGCGTAAAGGCGATGGTCGATGACCTCTCTCGCCAAGAACCTCAGGTCATCTCCTTCGCGACGGTAGAAGATCCACTCGTCGACCATGTGGGAACGATCGGAATCGAAATGGCGTGTTTCCAGATGTACCACATCTTCGGCAGCTTCCCAGCCTCTGGGTTGAAAGACTCGAAGAATCCCATCCTTGCTGGCCATCTCCACTAACCGCAGGCCGTCGGGGCGCGCGAGGGCCGCGACCTGTCGGAGGACCTCTCTGTCGACCGCCTCGCCGTAGTATCCGAGGGAGGTCCACATGTTGATCGTTGCGTCGAAGCGGCCCTGTCCCTCGAGAACGGAGGCGACTCGACGCACATCTCCCACGTGGAAGGACGCAGAATCCACGACGGCCTGGGCGCTCGCGTACCCCCTCGCGCCCTTGACGTATGCGGGAGAGAGGTCGACACCCACGACCGCATACCCACGTTTCGCCAGCGGAACGGAGTGCCGCCCGATGCCACAGCCCAGATCCAAAACCCTTCCACCCCTCTCCACGCCACGGCCCTTCAGGACCCCAACGAGGGCCTCCACCTCCTTCGCCGCCCTCTCTTTGCCCTCCTCCAAGAACGGGAGGAAGAGCTCCGGCCGCTCAACAAATAGCCTTCGGGGCCAGCTACCTGTCTTGGGGTCGACCACGAGATCGTGAATGCGAAGGCCCGTATGTAATCACGGGCAAATAGACGAGGGTGGAGGGCGTCATCCCGCTTCCGCCGCCTCCGACGGAACCAGCTCGAAGGAGTAGTCGTGAATGACAGGATTCGCGAGGAGGCGCCGACACATCGCCTCCAGGTCCTCCCTGGCTTGGGCCTCGTCTTCCGTTCGCAGGTCCAACTCGAAACTCCGAACCGAGCGGACGGCGGCCACCTGCTCGAATCCGAGGAGATTGAGGGCCTTGAGGGTGTTGTCCCCCTCTGGGTCGGCTACGCCATGTTTCAGACGAACCTCAACCCGCGCGATGACCATGGTGAAGCGAGCCGTGCGTGCTATTAGAGGCTTGCCGGGTCTCGCCTACCCCATCTCATCCGAGTCCTGTTCGGCCGCCCCCCGGGACGGGGCCTGCGACGCGGGCTCGGGAGGGACCTCCTCGGCCAGGACGGGTGCCTTGCGCAGCTCCGCAAAACGGAGGCCGTAGGCGGCGAGACGGTAGACGAAGACGGCCATGGCGAGGGCCAATCCGGCAGCGAGGACGATGTCCACGTTCAGAACCTGCAGGAAGAGCCAGGAGTGGAGGACCAGCAGGCCCACAAGGAGCAGGCTCCAGTTCCGCATCCGAAGGATCTCTTCCCGGGGATCCAAGAGCGGCGCGGGTTCTGCGTCCGCTCGGAACCGCGTCCAGTAGTGGACGGTCCGCCAGGAAAAGAGGCCGACCGCGACAATGAGGAGGCCGGAGAGGAGGATATCCCCTCGGGCGACCGTACGCGAGAGGAGCCAGAGATGAAATCCGAAGAGGCCCACCATGGCGACGAAAAGAGTGAAGGCCTTCTGCCGAGAATCCATGCTTCCCCGCCAGGGCCAAGCCCCTCCCCTTTAACCCTTTTTCGCAATTACGGTCGGGGCGCCTTCAAAGGATCTTCAGCGCGGCCCCGGCTCTCTCGAACGCTCGGAGCGCCATGTCCAACTCCTCCCGCGACAGCGCGGCGTTCATGATCGTTCGAATCCGGGCGCGATCCCGGGCGACCATGGGGAAGACGATGGGCAGGGCGAAAATCCCGTCCTCCAGGAGGCGGTCACTGAGATCCTTGGCCACGGAACTCTCCCCCACGATCACGGGGGTGATCGGAGTCTTGCTGATGCCCGTGTCGAACCCCATGCCGTTGAGGGCCTTCTTGAAGTACAGGGTGTTCTCCCAGAGTTGCCGTACCCATTGGGGCTCCGTCTCGAGGACGTCGATGGAGGCGATGCAGGCCGCCGCCACCGCCGGCGGATGGGAGGCGGAGAGAAGCCACGTGCGGGACTTGTTCAACGCAAAGTTGCGCAGGTCGGTACTCCCGGCTACGTAGCCGCCCATGACCCCGAAGGCCTTGGAGAACGTCCCCATCTCCACGTCCACTAGACCCTCCACCCCGAGGTGGGAGGCGATCCCGCGGCCGTCCTCCCCGAGGACGCCTTCGCCATGGGCATCGTCCACGTAAGTCATCGCACCGTACTCCTCGGCCAGCTTGACGATCTCGTCCACCGGCGCGAGGTCTCCGTCCATGCTGAACACGCCATCCGTTGCGACGAGAATCCGGCGATGGCCCGCCTCCTGGGCCTCTTGAAGAGTCCGCTCGAGGTCTCCCGCGTCCGCATGCGCGTAGATCATCCGGTCCGCCTTGGTCAGCCGCACCCCGTCGATGATGCTCCCGTGGTTCAGCTCGTCGCTGATCACCACGTCCCCCTTCTCTACGAGCTGGGGGATAAGACCCGAGTTGGCCGTGAAGCCTGCGGAGTAGACCAGGGCGGCCTCGGCGCGCTTGAAGCCGGCGATGCGTCGTTCCAACTCTTCGTGGAGGACCATGTTGCCGGCGATGGGACGAACGGAGCCAGATCCCGCGCCGTACTCGTCGATGGCCTGCTTGGCGGCTTCCTTGACCCTGGGGTGATTGCTGAGGTTCAGGTAGTTGTTGGAGCAGAGGATGAGGACCTCCCGGCCGTCCACGACGCCGTGGGGGGCGGAGGGTCCCTCCAGCACGCGGAGCTTCCAGTCCAGGTCGGCCTCGGTGAGCCGTTCGTACTCCTCGCGGAGAAACCCTGTCGGAGCCGTCACGGTCCGTCCTCCATGTACAGCACCACCTTTCCGGCCTGCCCCGACTTCACCACGTCCATGGCCTTCGGGAAGTCCTTGAAGGCGAACCGATGGGTGATGATAGGAGAGAGGTCCAGACGTCCCGAGGTCAGGAGCCCGGCCATCCGGTACCACGTCTCGTACATGAGGCGGCCGTGGATGCCGTGGAGGTTGACCCCCTTCGTCACGATGTCCGAGACGTTGACCGAGAAGGGTTCGGGGTAGATTCCGAGAACGTGGACGCCCCCCGCAGGTCGGACAATCTTCAGGCCGAGGTTGAAGGCTTCAGGGCTGCCCGACATCTCGAGGACGTGGTCCACGCCCCGGCCTTCCGTCTCTCGATCGATCGTCTCGGAGAGACTGGCGTCGGAACGAAGCACGAGGTCCGCGCCCAGCGCTTCCGCGAGCTTCAACCGGTACTCGTTCCGATGCCCAATCGCGAAGATCTTCCCGGCGGCCACCGCGCGGCAGAGGGCCACCGACATGAGGCCGATAGGTCCCAGTCCGAAGACCGCGACGTAGTTTCCGGGCACGTCGGCAGAGAACACGGTCTGGACGGCGTTCCCGAAGGGATCCTGGATTGTGGCCATCTCCAATGGCAGGTTGTCCGGATTGACCACAAGATTCTCCTCCGGCACCGACACGTACTCGGCGAAGGCCCCGTCCCGGTCGACTCCGATGATCTGCACGTTCCGACAGACGTGTGCGTTGCCGGTCCGGCACTGGTAACACGTGTTGCACGCGATGTGGCCTTCGGCGGAGACGTAGTCCCCCACGTTGACGAGCGTGGCGTCCGATCCGACTTCCACCACCTCGCCCGCGAACTCGTGGCCCTGGATCAGAGGCGGGCGGATCCGGGCCTGGGACCACTCGTCCCAATCGTAGATGTGTACGTCCGTACCGCAGATCGAGGCGATCTTCACCCGAATGAGAGCCTCGTGAGGCTTCGGCTCGGGCCGGGGGACCTCCCGTAACTCGATCGCGCCTGGTCGAGGTTTGGTTTTGACCGCGGCGAGCATCTTCCCCGGCATACAGGCTCCTCAGGCTCGCTGATGGAGGAGGCTATAATTAGGTTACCGAACGAGCCTCCCCCGATGCGCGGGCGGAGTGAGTTACAAGTACCCGTCCTCCCTGAACGGGCAGGGGTGAGGAACCTGAATCTTGCGGTGGGCAGTCCATGGGTGCCAGTCCTCCAGACGGGCACGTTTCTCGATACGGTGGTTCCGTTGCTTGGCCTGACCGTTGGGCAGCTCCTTCAGCTGATTGGCATCGCCGTCGGCGTTGTAGTAGCGGGTCTGCTCGTGCGCGGGCTGCTTAGGGCCATCTTCCGGAGGACCGCCTTCCCCGAGGATATGGAGAGTCGGGTGGCACGAGGATCCCTGTATCTTGTGGTGCTTATTGGCCTCGTCTTTGTTCCCGCGACACTGGGCATCAATCTTGGGATAATCATCCTGGTCGGGATTCCCCTCTCCACCATCCTGACGGTCCTGCTCCTAGCGATTACCTTCTACCTTGCGGCCTGGCTGGCGAGCGGCATCCTGATCGGCATCTCTCGACGAGTCAGGTACACCGAGGAAGTGCAGAAGGGCCTCGGCAGCGTCGCTCGGCTCGTCGTGTACGTCATTGGCATCTTCGTCATTTTCTGGGTCCTCGGCACGGACCTCACGGCCCTCCTCCTCAGCCTGGGTGCCTTCAGCATTGCTCTGAGCTTCGCGCTTGTTGACATCATCAAGAACGTCACTTCGGGCCTGCTGATTCAGGCGGACAGGCCCTTCCGCCCGGGAGACACCATCGTAGTGGGCGGCATCGAAGGGAGGGTCCTTCGGACAAAGATCCGGACGACCGTCCTGGAGACGGCCGAAGGCCATCTCGCCTACATCCCCAACCTTTGGTTCACGACGAAAGACATCATCAACAAGACGCGGCGTCAGGAGCCGGAGCCCGTACTGGAGACCGACGATTCGTCCGAGGCCTAACGCAGGGCGCTGCGGATCCTAGAACAGCCCCAGCAAGGCCGCGATGCCTACCGCGGCGCCGATCGCGATGCCCACGAGGCCTCCGACTTTGGCCCAGCTGATGGGCGCCGAGCCCTTGACCTCGCCTGTCTGGCCGTTGACCAGGAACTGGTAGTGTCGTTCTCCGAAGACGTAGTTCGCCACGTAGATCGGGAGCAGGATGTGCTTCCAGGTGGGTTCGCTGAGCACCGTATGGACGCGTAGGTTGCGGTAGGTGTCCCCGCCCAGCTCTCGTCGACAGGCACGCCACTCGTCCGCCTGCATAGAATCCCGGGCGGAATCCCAGAGGGTTTCGGGATTCAACGTGTACTCCTCCGCCGCGAACCCGGCGAGGAATTCGCCGCTGTAGGGCACCACCTGCTTGGTCTGGAACGGCATAACTTTCCGAAGCGTCTCGTCCGGAAGCGCCTCCGACGCGTACACGAGGACGTCATCGTAGAAGTAGGAGTGATGGCCCGATCGATAGGTCCACCGGGTCTTCCGCACCACGTGACGGTTCTTCCCCGAGCCCACAGTGACGTAGTAGTAGTCCCCACGTAGCCCAGACCAATCGGAGTCGGCCTGGGCGTCGAAGGTGAAGAAAGGTGCATACACCCCGCGAATCTTCGTGACCACCGCCTGATTCTTCAGCGCGCCGGGACTGATGAGCCGTCGCCACCAGACCCCAAGCCAATTCCGGTATTTGCCCCGGGCCGCCTCCTCGTCGAACGCAAACGGGACCAGGGCGACGGGCCGAACGAGATCGGGATTGCTCGGCGCCTCAACAATGGCGGAGGACCCGCAATAGGCGCACTCGATGGCGATGGCAGAGGGCTCCATGGCCTGGAGCGCCCCGCACTTCTCGCACCGGAAATGACGCTGCTCGACTCCCATTCCCAAGTCGGTGGTTGCGGCATGGAGG
>JBHIBW010000077.1:0-8283 GCA_046759265.1 Thermoplasmata archaeon | reverse complement strand
AGGTCCTTGCCGTGGGACAGGACGAAGGCCCGCTGGTCCCCCAGGGAGGCGTAGAAGGCCGTGTTCAGCCGGTACGAGTTCCGGTAGACGAACTCGTCCTCCAACTCCCCCCGCGGGAGGTCCCGCAGGTCGGCCTCCTCGGCGAAGGCCTGGAGACGGTCCGCCCGGGGTCGCACGAAGTACCGGACCACGTCCGGCGGACGGACCTCCAACCCGGGGACCTCCTCCACCCTCCTCGTTGGCAGCGCTTCGGCATGATCCACGTCGAACGGGCCGAAGACGTACTCCGCCTCCACCTCCTCCCGGCACGATGGGTCCAGGTAGGCGACCAACAGGAGGTAATCTCGGGCCAGGAGTTCAGCGTCGACCCCCATCTGGTCGGGATCCAACCCCACCGCAGCGATGCCGCCGCCCTTCCCGTTCCCCCGGTTGTGCATCTGATGCATCGCAGGAAACAGGTGCCGGCCTGCGATGGGCTTCGTCGAGGCGAGTCCCAGGACCCCGCAGCCGCCTTCCGCCTCCCGTTTCTTCAGACCGGGAGGGAGCCCGGCGACCAGGTCCTTCCGGGCCGCGAGGACGCGCCCGACGGCCTCCCTCACAGGATCGCCCCCTCGTACCGGAGCAGGTCGTAGCGGCCCCGAAGATCGCGGAAGCTCTCCAGGCCCAGGCGCGTCAGCAGGTCCACCCACTGGAGGCGCCAGGCGTGGTACATGTTGTAGATCCGCTGCGCCCCCAGGTCGGCGGGGATGAGGGGGACGAGCTCCGGGTCCGTGGTGGCGATGCCGTGCTGGCAGCCGCGGCCGCGCTCGCAGTTCCCGCAGCGGGTGCAGTTCAGGGCCACGAGCTCCGCGGTCCCGATGATGCAGCCGTCGGCCCCGAGGGCGATGGCCTTCGCCACGTCGTAGGCGGTCCGAATGCCCCCGCTCGCCATGAGCACGATCTCGTCCCGGATGCCCTCCGCCTCCAGGAAGCGGTGCACCTTGGGGATCGCGTACTCGATGGGCATGGCGATGTTCTTCTTCGCGATGTCCGGGGCGGCCCCCGTGCCGCCGTAGCCCCCGTCCAGGTTGAGGATGTTGGTCCCGGCGTAGTAGGAGCCCACGGCCACCATGTCCACGTCCACCGGCGTGGAGACCTTCACGGAGATGAGGGCGTCGGGGTTCACGGATCGAAGCCAGTCCACGTGCTTCTTGTGATCCTCCACGCTGTAGACGCTGTGGAAGGGGAAGGGGGAGAAGAGGGAGGTCTTGGCGACCGCTTCTCGGATCTTGGCCACGTCGGGGGTGTTCTTGTCCGCGAGGAGGTGTCCTCCGAGGCCGGGTTTGGCCCCCTGGGCGTACTTGATCTCGACGATGGGCGCCCGCTGGATGCTCGCCTCCGAGACGCCGAAGAGGCCCGTGGCCACCTGGGTGATGACGTGGTCGGCGTAGGGGATGAGGGCCTCCGGGTAGCCGCCCTCCCCCGTGCTGCAGTAGGTCCCCCACGCCTTCGCCGCGCGGATGCGGCTCAGCATGACGTTGAGGCTGACGCTCCCGTAGGACATCGCGGCGCCGTAGATGGGGATGGGGGTGCGGATCCGGGGGCCCCAGGGCCTGCGATTGAGGTCGAGGGAGGTGTCCACTTCCCCTACGGGCGTGGGGTCTTCGGGGAAGACGAAGTGCAGGCGGTCGAAGCCGCCGCCGGAGTCCCCGGTCCGGTGTTCGATGCCGGGGGGCGGCAGCTGGCCCGTCTCCGCCATGTACCAGGTGGAGGTGATGAGGTCCGCGGGCCACCGGTCGTCGCCCAGGTCCTCGTAGTAGGCGTTCTCGCCGACGCGGATGGCGTCCGTGGGGCAGTTGTCCACGCAGAAGAAGGACTGGCCCTCGCAGTTGTGGGGTCCGATGCAGTTGGAGCTTTTCGGCGCCGAAATGTGGACGAGGCCGGGCTTCTTCTCGTAGACGTCGTAGGGGCACACCTGGGCACAGATTCCGCAGTCGATGCAGGCGTCCGGGAGGATCTCGACCTCGTACTTGTTCACCGTGCGCCAGATGTAAGAGGGGGCGCTCGCGACGCGGAGGGGCGCTTCGCTAGCCATGGCCGTTCCCTCCCGGAAAGAGGGCGAAGAACTCCCGCTCCAGGTCTTCGTGGAACATGGCCCGGCCGATCTCCCCGGCCATGCGACGGGCGTCCCGAATGCCCATGGCTCCCATGATCTCCAGCAGCTGATCGCGGCACGCGTTGGCCCAGTTCTTGATGCGCTGCACGGCCCACTGGGTCCGGATGGGGGAGGGAAGCGTTGCCTCCGGGTTTCCGTTCCAGCCGAGGGCGATGAGGTACGTGGTGTCCAGGGCCACGGCGTCGGCCCCGCAAAGCAACGCCTTCGGCACGTGCTCCGAGGCCACGACACCGCCGCTGGCGAGCAGGGTAACCTCATCTCGAAGTCCCTCCTCCACCAGGTACTGATCGATGTCCCGCAACACGGGGGCGATGAAGCGGGTCTCCTCGGGGCCGACCTCGCGGCCGTGGCGGTCCGCGTACAGATGGAGGACGTCCACGCCGCTGCGGATCCGGTCGGCATACGCCTCTCGGTGGTCGAACCGCAGAGGCATGCGCAGGAAGGCGACCAGGTCCGGGCGGGCCTCCTTGACGGCGCGGTAGGCCGCCAGCCCGTCTCCCGGGTCGTCCAGTTCCACGGCTCGTGCCTGCTGGAGCAGGTTCCAGTCCACCTCCTCCTCCGCGCCGAAGCGCGGGATGACGTGGCCGTTCGCCCCATGCACATCGGAGGCCGCGAGGATGGCGAAGGTTCCCAGCTCCTCCGCGGCGCGCGCCACGAGCGGCTCGAGGCCGCGCCCGATGGGCGCCGGAGGGTCCAGCAGGAAGGGCACCGGGATCTCCAGCAGCGGAGGGAAGGGCTCGTCCTCCTCCCAGGTCAGGAAGGGGGGCTTGCGGCCCACGTCCACCGCGGTCGAGATGTACTCACGCCCGTGAATGCCGTCGCGGGTCGGTCGGACGATCTCCGACATGTCCGTCCAGATCGCGTCAAATCCCGGCTGGACGAAGGGGCCCCGGTAGCCCGCCCCCGAGACGGGGATGCGGCCGCTCGCCGCCTCGTCCCAGATCCGGGTGACCACCCGCGGTCGGAAGGTCCCTTTCCCGATGGCCTTGAACTCCGGATGGACCCCGATGTCGAGGACCCCGACCGGGCACTCCATGACGCAGCGCTGGCAGCCCACACACAGGTCGTCCTCCGGCCGGGCCATCAGGCGGGCGTCGCCTTCGCGCTTCAGGTGGACCCCGTACGGACAGGCGCTCACACAGGTGCCGCAGTGGATGCAGTCCTCGCCCCGGATGACCTCGAACCGCTGAGGCGCCTCCTTGGGCGGGGCCGCCAACTCGATGGGGATCTCGTACCGCTCATACATCGGGACGCCGCCCCCGCGGGGTCTGGATGGGGTAGGCGAGACCGCGGTTGACCAGGTCGTGGTACTCCTCCTCCGCCTCCACCCGCTTCGCGAACGCCTCGATCTGCTTCCCCGGCTTCCCGTACCGGCGGGCGACCAGGTTCTCCAACCGGTCCCAGACCGGAACGAGGTCGATGGCGCTCTGGCACACGTTGGTGCAGGCGGCGCAATGGATGCAATCGAAGATCTGGCGCGCCTCGTCCCGCTCCATCGCCTCCCCCCGGGCCATCTTCTCCATGACCAGGAGCTTGCCACGGGCGGTCACGAGCTCCGTCTTGTCCGCGAGGTAGGCGGGGCAGACCGTGATGCAGGCCCCGCAGTGGGCGCACTCGGCCGCGGAACGGAGGTCCTCCTCGGTCGGTCCCTCCAGGCCCGGGGGGGTCAGGTCCTGCAACATGGGCCTCGGGGGCCGACCCATCGGGTTCCGGGGAAGGATTCGGCTCGCGGCCCGGGCGAGGAGGGGAGGGAGGAGGAAGGAGGAGATCGACCACCGGGGCAGGAAGGGATCCGCGCCCGGATCGAAGGCCTTGCCGGGGTTGAGGAGGCCCTTCGGGTCCACGCGCCGCTTGTAGGCTCGGTAGGCGCGCAGGTCCGCGCGGGAGTATCGGGTCCGGAGGAAGGGTCGGTTCCAGACGCCGACGCCGTAGGCGCGTCCGCCGGCCCGGATGCCGGCCTTGTGCAGGAGGAGCACGAGGACCATGTGGGGAAGGTACCGGTCCAGGTCCCGCGGGTCCGTGAGGAAGGAGGAGATGAGGAGGCACTCCGTGGGACTCACCAGATGCGCTTCATGGGCGAGCTCCGCGTCGAAGCGCGCGGCCAGGCGTTCGGCTCTCGCGAGGTACGCGGGGACCGCCGTTATCGGCAGGAGGGTCTCCGCCCCGAGGATGCCCGGTCCCAGGCGCTTCGCCTGCATGGGAAAAAAGCGGTGTTCCCAGAGGAAGGAGGTCTGGTGGGGCGCGGCCCGTTCCCCCGCCGTTTCGGCCAGGCTCTGCCTAGTCTCCCCCTCCATGACGACCAGGAGGCTGTGGGCTTCCTCGAGCACCGCGCGGCCTTGCAACCGGTTGAGCTCGCCGAGGCGCCGGGGATCGTAGTAGGTCATGTGGACCGGGTCGAAGGTCTCCGCGATGGACCGAGCGTTCGCCAAGGCCTCCTCCGGGCCCGGGTACGTGAAGAGGATGGGGTGCTGCGCGGCGGGTCGAGGGCGGACGCTCAGGCCGACCTGAGAGACCACCCCCATCTGTCCCTCGGTGTGGACGTAGTAGCGGAAGGCCTCGTCTCCGCCCCCGATCGTCCGGGTCCCCAGGAAGTCCACCACCCTGATCCAAGCGATCTGAGAGGCGAAGGGCCCGAAACCCAGGCTGTAGAGGCCGTACCCGCCGGTGCTGAGCCATCCCGCGACGGTGGACCACCAGCTCGTCGGATGGGACCGAAGCGCGTAGTCGTTCCCCGCCAGGAACTGGTCCAAATCGGCCCATCGGACCCCGCCTTCCACCGTGACCACGCCTGCCTCCGGGTCGAAGGCCACGATGGTGCGCAGGAGCGAGAGGT
Organism: Thermoplasmata archaeon; assembly: GCA_046759265.1. GTDB lineage: Archaea > Thermoplasmatota > Thermoplasmata > RBG-16-68-12 > JAJISG01 > JAJISK01. Next base: position 3,295 of record JBHIBW010000077.1, on the reverse strand, counting down.
CCAGGACGATCCCGCCTCGAACCGGAAGCGCACCGCCGTAGGGAGAGGACGCGGCCCCGCGCGGAACCACGGGCAGGTTGTGGGCATCGGCATAACGGAGGACCTGGGCGATCTCCTCCTCGCTTCGGGGCTGGGCGACGGCGGTGACGGGTTTCCGGAGAAACAGACGCCGGAGCTCTGCCGGCACCTCGGCCTGATCGAGGCCGTAGATCTCCCGTTCGAGCGACGAATCGAGGAGTCGGATGCCCTCGAGACCCCCACCCCTCACGAGTCCTCGACCCCCAGCATCACGCAGACGATTGTAATGCAACGCCGATACTGAAGGTCACATTATAAGGTTTTTCGACGGAATGTTGGACGTATATCTAGAAGAAGTGGTTGAACGTCGAACGTTTGTCCTTCCTCTCTCATGGCTGATAGCGGCAGCGACACGGTTAAGTCGGCCCGCCCCGACACCGAACTGGAGGACCGCCTTGGGTACCCCAGAGACGGAGGAACTCGCCCCGGGGCAGGACCCCGAAGGGCCTCCTGCGCCCGCTAGCTTTCCGAGCTTTCTCTTGGCGCTCTTCGACGAGATGAACGTCAAGATTCTGCAGACCACGGCGGAGCGCTACATGGCGGTGAAGGAGATCGCCAAGGAGGCGGACCTTCCCATTCGGGCGTGCTACCGGCGCGTCAAGGCCCTCCATCGGGAGGGCCTCCTGCGACTCGAGCAGGCGGATCCCGAAGGGCGGGGCCGGCCGTCGACCCGGTACAAGTCCGCCCTCGGGGACGTTACCGTGGTCCTCACGGGCAACGAGTACAACGTGAGCCTCGTCTGGCCCGAGGTGAGCTTCAACCTCTCCGTCGACTTCTCCTAGCTCTGGGGGGCGGTAAGGAGGAACTCGAGGAACTCCTCGTCCGCGCCGTCGCCCGTCGCGATGTAGCAGTCGCTGCACAGGTCGACGTTCTTGCCCGTGGCCGGGAGGCGGAGGTGTTTGGACCGGCCCACCGCGGCCGAGACGGGCTGCCCGCAGAGTTCACAGGCGGCCTCAGAAGGCATGAATTGAGCTTGTTTCGGCGGTATATAAGCGGTGGTCGCCCCTTATCGCGGACGGCAAAAAGGTGGCCGGCGAAGGCCTAAGAACCCACCTGTACCTCCGGGAGCCAGATGGGCGGGATTCTCTTCGGTCTGGGCCCGATCCAGGCCCTTCGAGAGGTTTCGAGCCCCTTCTGGGACGCGTTCTTCTTTGCCGTCACCTCCACGGGGGACGTCGTATTCTTTCTGGCTGCCATGGTCCTGATTTACTGGCTGTGGGACAAACGGCTCGGCCTCTTCCTAGGTATCCTCCTCCTCGCCAGCGGTGCGTTGAACGGCTACCTGAAGTCGCTCTTCGGTTCGCCCCGCCCACCTACGGTCTACCACACGCCCTTCCCCCTGGCGAGCAACGGGTTCCCGAGCGGACACGCCCAGACGACGGCCGCCTTCTGGTCGACGATCGCCCTGAGGTCCCGAGGGATCTGGGTCCCAGTGGCGGCTGCGATGGTGACCGCCGTGGCCTTCTCCCGCGTCTACCTCGGCGTCCACTTTGTCGGCGACGTGCTGGGCGGGGTGGCCATCGGCCTGGGCCTGGGTGTGGTGGGGTATCTCGGCTACCGTGCGTCCTTCTGGGACCGCCTCGCCGTTCCGCAGAAGCTGATCTTGGCCGTCGTGCTCCCGTCGGCCCTCGGGGTGGTGCTGTTGGTGGCGGGAGAAGCGCCCTACCTGTTCTGGGGACTCCTCGCCGGCTTGTCGGTGGGATACGTGCTGGAAGCCGAATGGGTGGGGATGGCACGACCGCACGGCTCCGATGCGGCGGCCCTCCGGATCGGGGTCGGCCTCCTTACGGTGGCGGCCTTTGGGGGCGGCGGGCTGCAGCTTACGCATCCCGTTCTCGTCCTGTCGTACTACCTCGGGCTCGGTCTCTTCGTGTCGTTGGTCTTGCCTTGGATCTTTGTGCGCCTCGAGGAGAGGCTCCGCCGAGCGAACCGGTGAGCGTTATCGGCCTTGATAATCATGTGTGACTGGTTTTTTAGGGGCCAGTCGTGGGTTTCGCTCGAGGGAATTCTCCGTGACGAGCTCCGGCGAGCGACGCAGGCTGCGTCCCCGATATCTCGCCCTCATTTTTGCAGGGTACTTCGTGACGGTCACGTACCTGGCCTGGGACACCGCACGGATGACCAGCGGGCCGTGGTATGGGCCGGCCCTCTCCTGGGAGGTCTACACGACGATGCTGATCGCGGGCATCGTCCTCCTCGTAGGCATGCTCCTCCTCGCCATCACGGTGGATCGCCTGGATCGCCTCGCGAAGGGGTCGTCTCGAGATACCGCCTCCTTGATCGCCGCCCTGTCGGACCTGGTTCAGCGGGGGCAACAGGAGAGCGGTCCACTGGAGACTCCACCCCAGGACGCGGCCCTCGGTGTCCTGTCGGGGCGTCTGGCGGCCATCGCCGACATCTCCGGCAGCGGACCTACGGTTGCCGTGGAATCGGGACGGGACCTCGCATCCCTGGTCGAAGAAATGCGGGGGCTCTTCATCGCCGCCACCCGGATCGGGCTCGACGTGAGCACGGAGAAGGAACTCCTGTCCAGCGTCGTCGGCGCGAGCGATCGGGAGGACATGTCGCAGTACCTGGACCTTCTTGGCATGGAGATTCCGGCCCTTCGAGGGGCCCTCAAAGCCCGCATCGCAGGCTCACTCCAGGTCCTGCTCACGGACATCGAGCGGGTGAAGCTTGCAGGTGGCGAACCGTATGCCGCCGAGGCCCTCGCCGAAGAGGCCGTCTCGCTCCTCGAGGAGGATGACTACCGCAACGCGGCGTGGCGCCTGGTCAGCGCCGAAGAATCCTTCGAGGCGCCCACCGTCTTGCCGGCCTTCGAACCGCCTCTCGCGGCCATGGATGCCCCGGGTCCCAGCTCGTTCGCGTGGCTCGCCGGCCCGGCCCTGGTCGCGGTTGTCTTCATGGCCATTTCCGCGATCCTGCTCCCCGCCGTTGACATCTACCTCGTCTCGGACTTCCAGCTGAACACGACGGTGATTCTCGCGCTGAGCTACAGCTGGGCCGGGCTGGGAGTTTACACCCTCGTGTCCGCCGTCCTCCTCTGGAAGGGCTGGGCGGAACAACGGCCGGTCTAGGCGATGACCCCGCCGCCCGGGGCGGCAGGGCTACTTGACCTCGATTTCCCGCAATCTGGACTTCTTGGAGCCTTCCTTGATCTGGTCGATGCGGGCCTGGGCCAGGGCCTTCACCGCTTCAAGGAACTCCAGGCGGGCCG
>JBHIBW010000076.1:0-8295 GCA_046759265.1 Thermoplasmata archaeon | reverse complement strand
ATCACGAACTACCGGGTCTTCCGAGGCACGGCCCCGGGCACCGCCGTATTCCTCGCCGATGCTGGCACCTCCCTCTCCTACACCGACACCGCGGTGACGGCCGGCCAGATGTACTACTACGAGGTGAGTGCCGAAAACAGCATCGGGGAGAGTCCCCGGTCCAACGAAGACTCAGCCACGCCGACTGCGACGCCGACCGCACCTACCGCGCCCCAGAACCTCGTGGCGACCGCGGGAGTTGACGAGGTCGGCCTTACGTGGGAGGCACCCCTCTCCGACGGCGGATCCCCCATCACGAACTACCGGGTCTTCCGAGGCACGGCCCCGGGCACCGCCGTATTCCTCGCCGATGCTGGCACCTCCCTCTCCTACACCGACACCGCGGTGATGACCGGCCTGACGTACTACTACGAGGTGAGTGCCGAGAACGCCATCGGGGAAGGTCCGCGGTCCAACGAAGACTCATCTGCGCCAACGGTCGAGATTCAGATCCTCGCCCCGAGCGCTGGCCAGACGATCAGCACCCTCGGGTTCCGCCTGCAGGTATCCGTGGCCAACTTTACGTTAGATCCCGCCTCAATAAACCAGGCCGAAAATCCCGGTCATGGCCACTATCACGTCTGGATAAACGACACGTTCACCGGAGTGATGTCCGGGGACCCCATCGTGGACCTCTCGAACTTTCCTATGGGTCCGCTGAAGCTGGGCGTGGAGCTTGTCACGAACATGCACGCGTCCTTGTCCCCTCCAGTCTGGCACAACGTCACGGTGACCGTAGTGGCCCCGTCGATCACCCTGACTCATCCGGCGGATGGGGGCCCGGTCAGCACCCTAGGAGCCCAGTTCCAGGTCCACCTCCGGGGCCTCGAACTGGATGGCGAGAACTTGGGCGGCAATCCCATCCCGGGCCACGGCCACTACCATGTCTTCGTCGACGACATCTTCACGGGCATTACCCCCACGGAGCCGACTTTCACGATTCCCTCTTTCACCCCCGGGTCCCACACGGTCAAGGTCGATCTGCGGACGAACAACCACCAGCTTCTCTCCCCGACGATAGAGGACATGATTACCGTGACGGCGGCTGATCCCAGCATATCGATCGTGGAGCCAGCGGCCGGCGCAACCGTCGGAACGGTCGTCTTCCTTCAAGTGCAGATCACGGGCTTCACCATCGACTCCGAAAGCGTCGGACAGGCAAACGTCCCCGGAAGGGGCCACTACCACGTCACCCTCGACGGGACCACAATCGACTTCTTTGTCACGGGGCTCATCTATACGGTGAGGGACCTGTCAGAGGGCCAGCACACCATCGCGGTCTCCCTTCAGAACAACGATCATAGCGCCCTGACTCCCGAAGTCGATGATGAGGTGCTCGTGACCGTCGTGGATCCCGCATCTCAACCCCAAGGAATCGACTCAGCGCTCTTTATCGGCACCACAATCGGACTAGTCGTCCTCCTTGCCGTCGTCGCCGTTGGGCTGATTCTGTGGGGTCGTCGAGGCCGGCAGGCTCCATAATCGGGCGTCAGACTCTGGCTCGCGGGTGAGGACAGGTTTTCCCCCTCGAGGCTCTACGTGAAAAACGTATATTTCGCCCAGCGTTGAGGGACCTCCCATGGAAATCGTCTTCCTGGGCACCAGCGGCAGCATGCCCTCGCCCCACCGCAATGTCGCCGCTATCGCGGTCAAGCGGGAAGGCGAGATCATCCTCATGGACTGCGGAGAGGGGACCCAACGGCAGTTCATGCTCAGCAAACTTTCCTTCATGCAGGTGTCACGGATTCTGATCACCCACTTCCACGGGGACCACTTCCTCGGCCTCCCGGGCCTCGTCATGACCATGTCCCTGAACGACCGGAGCGAACCGCTGGAGATCTACGGTCCCACGGGGACGGTACGGACGGTCCAGTCCCTCCTGGACATCAACCTCTTCAAGCCCACCTTCGAGACCCACGTCCGGGACCTCGAGCCGGGCGACGAGGTGGACTGCGGGGACTACTGGCTCAAGGTGACTGACTCCCTGCACCAAGTCCCCTGCCTCACCTTTGCCATCGAGGAGAAGCCGCGTCCGGGTCGGTTCAACCTGGAGAAGGCCCAGGCCCTGGGCATCCCAGAGGGACCGCTCTACCGAAAGCTACAGCAAGGGCACGCTGTCGATTGGGAGGGCAAGCGAGTCGAGCCCGGCGAGGTGATGGGGCCGCCTCGTCGCGGTCGCAAGGTCGTGTACACGGGGGACACCCGTCCCAACGAAGGGCTGATCCCTTTCGCCCGCGATTGCGACGTCCTCATCCACGACGCCACGACCGAGTCCACGCTCGAGGAGCAGGCGAATGAGTACGGACACTCCTCCGCCCGCCAGGCGGCCTCGATGGCCAAGCGCACGGGGGCCGCCATCCTCTTCCTGACGCACATCAGTCCGCGATACGGGGACCCCGAAGCCATTGAGGCCGACGCGCGTGCCGTCTTCCCAGACTCCCACGTCGCGGAGGACTTCCAGGAGTACAACGTGCCCCTCCCAGACGGCGCGCCTGGCCCTCAGAAAGAGCTATAAGAACGCCCTGCCTAGGCGGCCTAACCTCCTGGGGGGTTCTCCGTGGGCAGGAACATCATCGTCGAGGACGTCGGCCACACCCCCGTCGAGCGCCAGTACAGCGAGATCGTGGAGCGCAAGGGCATCGGCCATCCGGATACGATTTCTGACGCCGTCGCGGAGGCCGTTTCGCGGTCTCTCTCGCAGATGTACTTGGACCGGTTCGGCCGGATCCTTCACCACAACACCGACGAAGTGCAGATCGTCGGCGGCCAATCGGCGCCCGCGTTCGGGGGTGGGGACGTGCTGGAACCCGCCAAGATCATCCTCGTCGGCCGAGCCACGACAGAGGTGAACGGCCAGCGGCTTCCGTTCCGATCCGCCGCCGTCAAGGCGGCCAAGGAATACCTCCGTCGGCACTGCACCCAGCTGGACGTCGACACCGACGTCACCATCGACTGCCTCATCGGCCGCGGTTCGGTCGACTTGCGAGCGTTGTACGATACACAGAAGCACCTGGCCAACGACACTTCCTTTGGGGTGAGCTATGCCCCGCTCAGCGCGACGGAGCGTCTTGTGATGGGGACCGAGGAGTTCATCAACGGACCCTTCAAGGAGGAACTCCCCGAGGTCGGGCACGACATCAAGGTCATGGGCGTCCGACGCGGGGACGGGATCCGCCTCACCATCGCCGCGGCCATGGTGGACCGGCACATCCCGGATCAGGCTCACTACGTCAGCGCCATCGAGGAGCTGACGGATCGCGTGCAGGACCATGCGGCGAAGATCACGGACAAGAACGTCACCGTGAACGTGAACACGGGAGACAATTACGACGCCGGTCTCTTCTATCTGACCGTCACCGGCCTCTCGATGGAGAACGGCGACGACGGCTCCGTCGGCCGGGGCAATCGCGCGAACGGGCTCATCACCCCCTATCGGCCCATGAGCATGGAGGCGGTGGCGGGCAAGAATCCCGTGACCCACGTGGGCAAGTTGTACAACGTCTTGGCGCGGGAGCTGGCTCAGGACATATACGAGCAGGGGGGCGGGAACATCGAGGAGGTTCACCTCCGAATCGTCTCTCAGATCGGGAAGCCCATCGATTACCCGCAGGCCGCTACGGCCCAGCTCCTCATGGCCGACGGGGTGCATGTCTCGAAGGTGAAGGACGACGCGGAGCGGCTGATCGACGAGGGGTTGAGTCGCATCTCCGACCTCACCATGCGCTTCGTCAAGGGCGACGTTCAGGTCTACTAGGTTGAGCAGCCACTGGGCTGTCTCGCTTCACCCGTTCTTCCTCATGTCGAGTGTGAGGGATAAGTAGGCCCGAATGGATGGAACGGTCGTGCCCCGATTGGGTCCGGCCCTCAAGGCTCATCTTTTGGGGGCTCTTCTCGCGCTCCTTGTCGTTCAATCCGGTGGAATTCCAGTTCCCACACCGGAGAGGCTCCTTCAGCTATACGAGAGCCAGACTGAGACCGGCGCTCTCGCACCACTCCGATCTTCGCCCTCGTCTCAGGAGAACACACTTAACAGTTCGCCTTCGCCTCCTTCGGCCAGGTGGGGGCACGAGGTCACGTATCATGCCGACCGAGGGGAGATGATTCTGTTCGGTGGCGGAAACTTTGAATGCCCCGACCTACGCTGCAACGACACGTGGGCCTATGACCCATCTTTGGACATGTGGACAAACCTGACTACCGAACTCCATCCCGGCGGTCGGTGGGCTCACGCCATGGCCCACGACCCTGACCGGAAACGAACGGTGATGTTTGGGGGGATTGATCCCGGCCCGGGGCCTCCCCCGCCCGTCCCAAAGACATGGGCCTACCTCGCCCCGACGAATACTTGGACGGACCTGGCTCCGTCATCTGAGCCACCCACATTGACGCGGCACGACATGGTTTACGATGCCTTCTCTGACCGGTTCGTGGTCTTCGGCGGTGTTTTCGAGCGGGGGGTCATGGATGAAACGTGGGTCTACGATCCCGGGAACAATACGTGGACGAGCATGAATCCCGAAAGTCAGCCTTCCCCGCGAACCTTCCCCGCGATGGTCTATCATCCTGCCGCGCGCGTCACGATTCTATACGGAGGCTTGATCGGCGGCGAGGGCAACGACGAGACTTGGCGCTACAGTCTCGTCGACAACAGCTGGACTCGCCTCGACCCCCCGTTTGCCCCGTTCCCACGGGCCGGTCACGCCCTAAGCTATGACCCCGTCTCGGGCCTCGTCATACTCTTCGGGGGGTTGGTAACATCCGATCCGCCCGGGAGGCATGATGACGATGAGACTTGGACGTACGATGTGTTCAGCAATCTGTGGGCCCGGAGAGAGCCCGCGTCTCGGCCCCCCGCACGATCCCAGCATGCCATGACCTACGACACCCAGATGGGGCGCGTACTCCTCTTCGGGGGCCGGGGCATAGACCGCTTCAATGATACCTGGGCCTACGACGTGGCCAACAATACCTGGACGGAACTCCCTCTTCGGACGGACCCAGACCCGGAGAGGCTCCCTATCCTCCTCGCCGTCGTGTTTAGTGTCATGATCCTTGGAATCCTGACCGTGGTCTTCCTCGTAGAGCGCTTCGGCGGGACGAGCGATCGAAGGAGAGCTGACAGCGACAAGAGGAAGAGCCGGGGGGGAAACCAGTTTCGACTCCGCCGTCTGCGTTGACCCCCGTCGTCCGGAGAGAAGTGCACCCGCTGTGGGAGCGAAGCTCGCCCAACTTTTCGAAGACTCTCCAACTTACGGATGGCTCTTCGTCGAGGCACCGGCATTACGAGATGCGTGTGGATTCCCCGCGATGGAATCAAGATAGCCTCGGATTCTGTGGAGGACGCCGTGGAACGACTCAGGGCTCAGCAGACCCGTATTCGTGTTGCGGGGACTCGGATGGTAGGAGGCGAAGAGGGTCGGCATGCCCGATTTGAACTCGTAGGTCCCTCCATGGTGGAACTTCAGCTTCCTGCGGCGAACCCCGAACTGTTGTTCCAAGAAGTCAGCCGAGGCGTTGAAGGCGAGGTGTCCAAGCGCCAGAATAGCACGAGGACGGAGCACTTTCATCTCCTCTTTTAGGTAGGGGGCGCAATTGTGGATCTCTTCAGCCACCGGTCGGTTGTCTGGCGGCACGCACCGGACGGCTGCCGTCATGTACGCATTCCGCAGGTGTAGGCCGTCCTCCCGACTCTCTGAGGTGGGCTGACTCGCGAATCCCGCTTCGTAGAGACCTCGCATGAGAAAGGCCGCACTCGGGTCCCCGGTGAAGATCCGACCGGTCCGGTTTCCCCCATGGGCGGCGGGGGCCAGTCCCACAATCACAAGATCCGCGTCCGGGTCCCCGAATCCCGGGACCGGACGTCCCCAGTACGTCCACTTCTCGAACGCCCGCCTCTTCTTCTCGGACACCGCCTGGCGAAAGTCGACGAGTCGAGGACATCGAGTGCAACTCACCACCCGTGCCCGGAGGTCCTCGAGAGCCGGGGTCGCCACACGCTTCGAGGGGTCGGGGGAGACAAAAGGCTTCGCCATCCACGGTCGGAGGTTTTTAACGGAACGTCATCTACCTTCGGGGAGCCCATGAACGAGGATGCCGCCTTCATCGTGGATCGAGTCGACCGCCATCACGCCTGGTTTCAGGAGTCCCTCTGCCTCATCGCCTCCGAGAACGTCATGAGCCCGTTGGCCCTCGAGATGTACCTCTCGGACTTCGGCCACCGCTACGCCGAGGGCCTGCCCGGCAAGCGGTACTACCAGGGCAACACGTACGTGGACGAGGTCGAGGTCCGCATCACGGAGATGCTCCAGCGGATCTTCCGCTGCGAGCTGGCCGATCCGCGGCCGATCTCCGGCACGGTGGCCAACCTGGCCGTCCTCTTCGGCCTCACGAAGCCGGGGGACACCATCACGACGGTCGCCCTCTCCGACGGGGCCCACATCAGCACGGCGAAGTTTGGGGCCGTAGGGATGCGCGGGGTGAAAACCGTCACGTATCCGTGGGACGAAGAGAGCATGAACATCGATCCCGACGGCGCGGCGAAGCTGATCCGGGAAGTGCGCCCCAAGCTGGCGCTCTTCGGTCAGTCGGTCTTCCTCTTCCCTACCCCCCTCCGTGAACTCGAGGACGCCTTTCAAGAGGTGGATTGTCCCGTCTGGTATGACGCCGCTCATGTCCTGGGCCTGATTGCCGGGGGCCAGTTCCAGGACCCACTGCGGGAGGGGGCCCACGTCATCTCCGCGAGCACCCACAAGACCCTCCCGGGCCCACAACACGGCGTCGTGCTGGCGAATCCGAAGGATGAGGCGATGGAGAAGGCCCTCCGGCGGGCCATCTTCCCCGGCGTCGTGAGCAACCACCACCTCCACGCCATGGCCGCCCTCGGCATCGCATTAGCGGAGTGGGAGGCCTTTGGGGAGGAGTACGCCGCCCAGGTGGTTCGCAACGCGCAGGCCCTCGGCCAGGCGCTCCACGAACGCGGGATGCGGGTTCTTGGGGAGCACCTCGGCTTCACGGCCTCCCACGCCCTCGCGCTGGATGTCTCCCGGGAAGGAGGCGGCGCGCAAGTCGCGCTCGATCTGGAGCGCGCCAACGTCATCACCAACAAGAACCTCATCTCCGGGGACAAGAGCCCGGTGCACCCCAGCGGGCTCCGCCTCGGGAGCCAAGAGCTCACGCGGCTCGGCATGGGACCGGCCGAGATGGAGGCGGTGGCCGACCTCATCGCGCGCGTCGCAGTGAAGAGGGAGAAGCCGGCGGTCGTGGCCCAGGACGTCGCCGAGCTGGCGGCCCAGTTTCGCAAGGTCAAGTACTCCTTCCACCCCGATGCGGATGCCTATCGGCGCCACGTCCTCGTGAGCGGATGAGGGGCCTCGGGTCGGGGCGCGTCTGGGTCCGCGACACGGGGGAGTCCCTCCGAGCGCCCCCTTGCCTCCGATCACTAGCCGACGCCTCCCCCAGCCAGATTCTCACCCCCCGATGTCCTGGGGGAACCACGCCAGAAATGCTTTAAGGCCTCGCTATCTCTAAACCGAGAGCCAGTCCCATGAACGAGCTGCTCCCGGACCTCGAGGAAAGGCGCGACAACGCCAACGTGGAGGCCGATCGGCATCGCCATCAGCGGGACGAGCTCAACACCAAGACCAAGGCGTGGATCGAGAAGCGCGACGCCCTCAACGCGCAGGTCCGCCAACACATCGAGGAGGCGGCGGAGCACCGGACGGAACGGGATTCCCTCAATGAGGCCGTCCAGACGGCGAAAACCGAGCGGGAGACGTGGAACCGCAAGGTCTCGGAGCTGCTGGACGAGCTGAACCGGCTGCGGCGGCGCAAGACGCCGAAGGGGGCCGTGCCCCTGGAGAAGCTGAAACGGGACCTTCGCGGGTTGGAGTTCCGGCAGCAGACCTCCGTCCTCGCGGTGGACAAGGAACGGGACCTCATCGAGCAGATCGCCCGCCTCCGGGCCGAGATCAAGGGGCGCGAGAAGGTCCTGGAGGAGGACGAGGAGGTGCAGGCGCTCACGGCGACTGTGAAGGAGGCGAAGGAGACGGCCGAGCACCATCACGAGGAGGTCACCCGCCTCGCGGACGAAGCCCAGGTCCACCACGACGCGATGGTGAACCTGTACGAACAGGCGGACGCCTCCCGGGGAGAGGCGGACAAGGCGCAGGAGCAGTTCATCAAGACGAAGATGATGGCGGACAAGGAGCACCAGAAGCACATCGACTTCATCCACGAGGTCCACGACTACGACAAGAT
>JBHIBW010000075.1:0-8461 GCA_046759265.1 Thermoplasmata archaeon | reverse complement strand
ACGCCATGATGCGGGAGAAGGGGCTGAACCCCAACGTGGACTTCTACAGCGCCACGACCTACTACGCCATGGGCATCCCCGTGGACATCTTCACGCCGATCTTCGCCGTGAGTCGCGTAGCGGGCTGGGTGGCCCACGCGATGGAGCAGTACGGCGATAACAAAATAATCCGGCCAAAGGCCGAGTATACCGGGCCGAAGGGGCTCACGTACGTGCCTCTTTCGAACCGGGGCGAATGATCTTATTGGGTTCTTCCGGAATCTGGATTGAGCGGTCTCTAGTAAATTTGAGTTGTCCGCCTTCAGGCTCAGACCCATGAGCCCCGGCCTCAGAGATACACTCTAAAGCCCTCTTCCCTATGTTGGCCGCGCCGTTGATGTCTGCGTTGCCAGTCCAGCCGCAGCTGGGGCAACGGAAAAGGCCCTGGTTTGGCCTTGACCCTTTAGTGCCACATCTATGACAATTCTGGGATGTGTAAGCCTCGTTCACTAACAAAACCGGAACCCCCGCCCACGCTGCCTTGTATTTGATGTAGGCAATCAGGCGGCGGTTAGGCATGCTGTGGACAATACGACGGAACCGTTTCCCTCTTGTTGCACTGCTTCTGTGGCCGTGAGGACTAATGTGTTTCAGATCACCGATTGCGATTGGGGCTTTTTCCTTAGAGGCCGCTACTACAATCTCCTTAGCTGTCTTGTGGAGAAGATCGTCTACCTTTCTCCGCTCCGTGTTCCACAGGCGCTTCAGCGTCCGGAAGTGTCGAGATTCCTGAAGTCGTCGGCGTAACCATCCATAGTGTCTCCTCAAGCCCCGAATAGCTCGGGCGAAAAACCACGGATCACGTACAAGGCCCGTGTCCACAATCACCGATGTAGCCACGTTCCTCTCTCCGAGGTCTACTGCCAGAACCCGGCTCTGAGGCTCAAAGGCCTGAGATACAGGCTTTTTGATCTTCAGATGAATGTAAAACCGCCCATCCTTACGGAGGAACACAGAATTGCAAACCTGGACAGATTGGTCAGCGAGTATCTCCTCGTGTTGCCGGGCCATCCGAAGGGGGTAGTTCCTTCGCTCCCCTTTCTTAATCGGAATTCGAATCCACCAGCGAGCGACAGTCGAATCTGGGTTTTCTTGGAGTCCGAAGGTCCATTGATTTAGAACCTTCATTGTCGGATACCGGGCGGCCATGTTCAGATGCATCTTGTAGCCCTTCCGACCCCAGTTGTTGTAAAGCCAGCACAGTCTCTCTAGCTTGACGGCAGAGGGTCTCCAGACCGCGGCGCGAATGGTCTTGAAAACGGCGGTTTCCACTGCAACACGAGCGCGAACATGGGGTTAAGGGAGTTGGGAGGGGGTCCCCGAAAGTATGCCCAGAGGCGGGATCACGTGATCCGGTCGCCAGGTTGGGCGCCGTCGTCGGGCCGAAGAAGGACCACGCGTTCGTCCGACCGGATGGCCCCGAGAATCAGGACCTCGGAGAGGAAGTTGGCGATCTGCTTCGGGGCAAAGTTCACCACGGCGATGACCTGGCGGCCCAGGAGGTCCCCCCGGGTGTACCACGCCTTCACCGCCGCCGAACTCTTCTTAATCCCCAGGGTCCCGAAATCGACGCGCATCCGGTACGACGACTTGCGGGCCTCCGGAAACTCCTCGACCTCGACGATCTCCCCGACCCGCAGGTCCACCCGCTCGAAGTCCTCCCAGGCAATGGTCGCCATCCGGTCGGCCAGGGAGGCGGAGGCCTTAGCCTTCCCTCTCCTCGGGGGAACCGAGCCGGCCCCTCCGCAACCGACGGACGGGCCACGAGAGGGCGCGTGCCAGGGGGTCATGGGAAGCCAGCAGGACGGTCTTTCCCTCCGCTCGCAATCCTTCCAGGAGATCGAGCAGATCGGGGGCTGTCTCCTCGTCCAGGGAGGCGGTGGGTTCGTCCGCCAGGAGGAGATCCGGCTCGTTGGCGAGGGCCCGCGCCACCGCGACCTTCTGCCGTTCCCCCCCACTCAACGCTGCGGGTCGACGTTCGGCCAGGGACTCCAACCCGAACCGGGTCAGCAGCTCCCTCCCTCGGGCTCCCAGACCCGGCGCGTGGCGGAGTCGCAACGGAAGTTCCACGTTCTGCCGGACCGTCAATTCCTCCAGCAGGTTGTGCTCCTGGAAGACGTAACCGACCTCGTGGAGTCGAACCGCCGCCTGCTCGCGCGGCCTCAGGCCGGCCAGGTCCCTGCCCCGGAGGAGAATGTTTCCCCGATCGGGCCGGTCCAGGCCTCCCAGAAGGTTCAGCAGGGTGGTCTTGCCGCTCCCGTTTCGCCCCCACACCACCATCCCCTCACCCGCATCCAGCTCGAATCGAACGTCCCGGAGGACGTAGTCGGCCCCATCGTAGCTCTTCCAGACGTCCCGGGCTTCGAGGAGGGCCGACACTGTCCCCCGCTACCCCCCCTTGCGGCCAAAAACCTAACGTGAGCCCTCAGCACCGGCGACCGTGGGTTTAAGGGTCTCCGTCGGTTCGGCTGGCCACCGGGGTCGCACGACCGGTCCCCCACCCGGGCCGCCGGGGGAGCGGTCCTCCCTCCGAGGAAGTGGGCGCACGTTTCTCCGCCTGGCCACCCGATTCAACTGGCGCGTCGGCGCGGCCATGCTCGGCATCGCGGTGTGTGCCACCTACGCCACGGGGGCCCTCGTCCTCCTCGACGGCTTGGAGGCGGGAAGCCGATCCGTGCTGGACCGTCTCGAGGCCGGTCCCTACCTGACGTATCGGGGCGTCTTTCCTCGAGTCGACCCCATCGTGAGGGAATCCAGTCTGGAGGGACCGTACCGAGCAGGATGGCTTCGCCCTGCCGCAATCGTGACGAATTCGACGTCCGTCCCGGTTCGGGTTCTCGCCCTCGCGGACGGGACTCTAGGGGGCCCGGCCCCTGCACCAGGCACGGCACGGGGAAGCCCCCGACTGCTCCAAGAGGTCGGGACGAGCCTCGTCCTCCGCACCGCCCAGGACGAGATTCAGGTCAACCTCGCGTCATCGACCGAAACGACGCTGCCGTTCCCGGACTCCTGGATTGTGATCGCCGAGACGGACCTCCGCCGGCTCGCGACGTGGGACGAGGGCACCTTCGATCTCCTGTTCGTGGAACCCCGGGGGGACGCCTTGCTCCTCCAGGGAGCGGGGTATACGGTCCTCGCCCTCGCCTCGGCCCCAGACTTCTTCGGGGCGACGCTACGGGAGGCTCGAGGGCTCGTGGGCAGCCTGGTGGTCGTGAGTGCCGTGGCCATCGCAGCCATCGCATACAGCCTGATCGCCCTCGAGATGCGGTACCGACGCCGGGAGACACGGACCCTCCTCGCGCTGGGGGTGGACGGACGCGGGCTGGGCCGGTTGTACGGGCTTCAACTCGCCTTCATCGTGGTCGGCGGGACGTTGCTGGGGATGGCGGGGGGGATCGTCGCCGCCTACGCGTTAGTCTCCTTCGCCCCGCTGTTCGGGCTCCCCACGGTAATTGCCCCGCACCTCTCGATCGCGGGGTTCGCGGTCCCCCTCGCCGCGGCCCTGGCAGCGGGACTGGCGGGGGGCGGATTGAGTCTGTTCCAGAACCTCCGGAGGTGGAACCGTGCGCCCCGCGGTTGAGCTCTTCGTCATCCTCCTGTTGGGCGCCTCCCTGCTCACGGCCTCCTTCCCATTCTACGCCTCCCTGGCGGCCACGCCCGAGGACCTCTTCTTCGGGTCGGGCGTCTACGTCCTGAATCAGGCCTCCTCCGGCCAGCCCCTGACGGAAGCGCTGGCCGAGGAACTGCGGAGCCAGCCCTGGTCGACCGCGGTCAGCCCCGAGGTCTACGCCCTGATTGGTCTCTCCGGGCAGGCCGTGGTTGTGCGAGGCGTCCAGCTCGATTCGTTCCTAAGGCTCGAAGGGCTCCCGTTGGGAGCGGCCCCCGGGCCCGAGTTCCTTTTCCTCGGGGAACGACTCTCCCTTCGGTTGGGTCTCGGCGTGGGCGATCCGATGCTGCTGCCCGGGTCGACGTCTCCGCTCCTGATGGAGGCCACCGTGGACGGCGTCCTTCGCGCTGAGGGGGCCCCGGCCGACGAGGTCATCATGGACCTGCCCCGCACGCGACGGATTGCCGGGCTGGGAAGCACCTCCCTGACCCTCCTCCGCGTGGGGACGGACGAGGTGACGTCCCTCCTCGCCTACCTGGCCACGAACGAGAAGGAGGTCCTGGTCTCGGGGGAGGGGGAGACCCGCCTGGTGAGGGGAGGCCTCGTTTTCGACGACCGGATCGGATCCCTCATCCTCACGAACCCGGCCCTCGGTCAGGAGTTGGGTCGCACCTACATCGGGTCCTTCGCCCAGCACAGCGGGAACAGCCTCTCGGTTCTGGTGATCGGGATGGAGGCGTTGACCGTGCTGCTGCTGGGCGTCATGATGGGTTCCACCCTCACCCGGTACTGGGTGGAGCGCCGGCGGGACGTGGGCGTCCTGCGGGCCCTCGGTGGAGGAGGCCCCGGTGCCCTTCGGCTGTTCGGAATCCGACTGCTCGCGATCGGGGTCCTCGCCAGCTTCGTGGGGCTTATCGCGGGGGTAGGGATGGGGCTGCTGCTGGAGTCCGCGGGGACGTACTCCTTTCTCGGCCACGCCCTGCGATACGACCTGGGGACTGCGGATCTCCTGCTCCTGGCGGGGCTCTACCTGACCGCCTTTGCCTTCATCGCACTGGCAGGGCTTCTCTTCCTGCTCCGACAGCCGCCGCGGGATCTCCTGCACGAAGGGCCGGAACCCTCCTGGAAGGAGCCGGAAGCAGGACCCGCCGAAACGTGACCGGGGCCCCCTCGTTATCAGGGACGCGAGCAACGTAGAAACGCTTATCACGGCCCGGACCCGCCCTTGTGTCATGAACGAGAGGGTCCTGAAGATTGCCTTCCTCTCCCTCCTTGGGGCCCTTCTTGTCACCTTCGCGCTCTCGTGGGTTTTCGCCGTCAGCACCGGCTACCAATACGACGCGGTCATCAGTGAACAGGGATACCCCGCCCTGGCGCGGGGCTTGATCCCCCTCGTCGGCGTGTCCATACTCGCCCTCATCGCCGCCCACCACGTCCTCCGGAGTCACACGCACCAGATCGAGCAAGCGATGCTGCGATGGCTGGAGGCCCGCGGCGAGTGGATACCGCGTGGATGGGACGATGAGTTGGAGCGGAGCCTCAATGAGGGAGTGGAGCTGGGTCGATTCCCCGACGGGGAGAAGGACATCAAGAAGGCCCTCGATGACCGACGGGAGCTCCTTCGCCTGCGCTCCTGGTCGGCCCGCCTCTTCGGCGTCCCGGTCTTCGGGTTTGCCGCCGTCGTGGCCGTCTCGTTTTGGGCCATCCCCGGGTTTGTTCCCTTCCTAGAGGGTCAGGTCACCCTCAACACCACGTTCCTGTACGCCTCGAGCTACGGGGCAGGCGTGGCCATCGCCGCGCTCCTGATCGCCCTCATTCTGGTTCTGCGAGACTGAGACGGGCCCTCCTCTCGAGCCGTCCGTTCCGGAGAAACAGGCGGAAGTTGCCCTTGCGATGGAGGCCGTGTCTCCATGTGAGATACACAATGACCGCGGTCCCTAGAAGGTCCCCGATGAGGATGTACGGATCGCGGTACCCTGCGAGCAGTTCCAAGGGATCGAAGACGCCGGGGGGGAAGGCAAGCCCCAGGAACGGCCACAGGAGGATCTCCGGGAGGGTCCCCATGCGGTCAAACAGTAGGTGGGTCCACGTTCCGATGGCCAATGCCAGGAGGACCATGGCCCAGGTCCCCGCGGCGCCCTTCTGGGATCGCCACCGAAACAAGAGAAAGAGAGCGGTGAGGGCGAGCGCGAAAACCAAGGTGTGGGTGATGTTTCGGCCGTCAATCCCCAGCGCGATGCCCAGAGGCTTGTCGATGAAGTCAGGAAGGAGGGCGGCCACGATCAGGATGCGATAGTCCAACCGAACGTCGACCCAGCGACGAATCCCCACGACCAGGGCGAGAGTGAGTCCTATGTGGCCCAGGGGGAACATCGGGTCGACCTTACGCCGGGGTCCGATGAACCTTTCGCCCCGAGTCCTGGGCAAGCTTTATCCGAATTAGGATGTTCCAAAAGGCCGTCGATCCCTTGAAGTCGTGGGAGCGGAGGAACCGCCCAGCCCGTACGAGGTTCGCTGATTCCCGCTCCTCGCATTGAGCGAGACGGAGGGCACCCTTGGTCCTGCAGGAGATCTTCAACGGCCTCATCTTCGGAGGCATTCTCGTCCTGGGAGCCATCGGCCTCACCCTCGTCTACGGCATCCGGGGTTTCCCCAACTTCGCGCACGGAGACATGATGGCCCTCGGGGCCTACTTCGCGCTGACCTTCACGACGGCCTTCCTCACGGTCATCGCGTTCCCGCCTGAACTGCTCTGGTTGGCCCTCCTGATGGCCATCCCCATCTCGATGGTCCTCATGGCCCTCCTCGGGATTGGGCTCGAATGGGGCATCTTCAAGCGGCTCCACGGCGAGTCCCTGGTTCGACCGCTCATCGCCTCGATCGGCCTCGCCTTCATCATTCAGAACCTGATTCGCATCTTCTGGGGCACCTCGAACCACAACTTCGGTTTCCCTGCGCAGATCGCCCGCGTTCTTCCCTTCGGCGTTCGCCTGACGGACAACCAGATCGGGATCCTCATCTCCGTCTTTGTCGTCGTGGCCGCCGTGCACGTCCTCCTGCGGTACACGACCCTCGGGAAGTCCATGCGGGCCACCGCCGACAACTGGGACCTGGCGCGGGTCACGGGGATCAACGTCCAACGCGTGGTCTACGCCACGTGGGCCATCGGGTCCGCCCTGGCGGCCGTCGGGGGGGCCCTCTTGGGACTCTTCGCGGTCATCCGGCCCATCATGGGATTCACGCTCCTCCTCCCCATCTTCGCCGCGGTCATCCTCGGCGGCATCGGCTCGGCCTATGGGGCGATGGCCGGGGGCTTCCTCATTGGGGTCGCGCAGGAAGTTTCGGTGCCCTTCCTGTTCGCGCTATCCCAGGCGACCGTTCCCGTCGCACCGTTTCTGGCCCTCCTCGTGGTCTTCACCGGGTTGGCCGTGATTCTCGGCTTGTACCTGGCGGACAGCGACCGACGCCGTCAGGCCCGGTATGCCTACGCCACCGCCGCCGCGATCGGGGCGGTCTCGGTCCTCATCATGATCGCCGCTTCCTTAGGGGCGTTAAATCTCTACTTCCCGACCGCCATCTTCTTCGCCTTGGGGCTGCAGCAGCCCTTCGCCTTCAAGCCCGCGATTGCCTTTGCCATCCTGGTGGTCGTCCTGCTCGTGCTCCCGGAGGGCCTCGTGGGGCTGACCGACCGCCCGCGGTTCAAGCGATTCGTCGGGATGATCGCCGGGCTTCCCCGGACCATCGCGTCGGCGGCCAAGAGCGCCGTTCGGAGGGGGTGATTCCACGGTCGACGTAGTCCTGCCCGGGTTCTTTGTCTTCATCATCGCCTTCTTCGTCGTCGCGGGCATCTTCGCCATCGCGACCCTCGCCCTCAACCTCCAATGGGGCTCCACCGGCCTCTTCAACATCGGCATCGGCGCCTTCATGGCCGTGGGAGCCTACACGTCGGCCATCCTGACGACCGCGGTCTCCGATCCCCCGCCCTTCCTGCCGGGGCACCTGGGGGGCTTCAGCATGCCCTTCATCATCGGCATCCTGGGGGGCATGGCCGCCGCGGGCTTCCTGGGTCTCCTCATCGCCCTGCCCACGTTACGGCTGCGGGCGGATTACCTGGCCATCGCCACCATCGGCCTGGCGGAGATTATCCGTCTGTACATCTTGAACGCGCTGACCATCACGGGCGGCACCTTTACTATCCGGGGGATTCCCCGGCCCGACGGCGACATCTCCGACCTGTGGGCATGGCTTTTCGGTGGCCAGACCCTCGTGATCGGACCGGGCCTCTCCACCATCATCATGTTCGCCGTTGTCATCACGGTAATCATCCTCGTCTACCTGGTCTTCGAGCGCTCGACGCGCTCCCCGTGGGGCCGAGTCCTCAAGGGCATCCGCGAGGACGAGGATGCGGCCGCGGCCCTCGGGAAGAACACGTTTCGCTACAAAGTGCAGGTGTTCGTCATCGGCTCGATGGTCATGGGGGCGGCGGGGGCCCTCCTCGTCAGCTGGTTCCGGGTGGCGGAGGCCAACACCACCTTCGTTCCGGCGGACACCTTCCTCATCTGGATCATGCTCATCATTGGCGGCAGCGGAAACAACAAGGGGGCCATCCTCGGCGCGATTATCGTCTGGGGGCTCTTCTCCCTCACCATCCTCTTCACCGCCTCGCTTCCCGACTTCCTACGAGCAAACTTCACGTTTATCCGCCTCGCGAGCATTGGAGCGGTGCTGATCCTCCTCATGATGTTCCGGCCCCAGGGTATCCTTGGCGAGGAGAAGGTCATCTCGAAGATGGGTTGACGCGATGGAGAACGGCGG
>JBHIBW010000074.1:0-8482 GCA_046759265.1 Thermoplasmata archaeon | reverse complement strand
AGGGCACGACCAGGCCGAGGAACACGAGGCCGAGGAAGGCGCCCAGGCTGGGGTGGGAGCCAGGATAGGCGCGCCTAGGGGGAACGGGATAAGGGTACACAGCCCTCGGCCGAATCTAGCGAGGAGGGGGGCGAAAAGGTTTACCTCCCGATTATCAGGACGGGTCTTCGCGTTCCCGCTCGCGGACGTGGATGACGAGGCGAGTTCGAGGCAGGATGATCTGCCAGAAGTCGAAGAGCGCGGGAGAAAAAAGGGGGAGGATGTCGGCTGGGCCGCGCTTCCTCTCCCGCTCCCTGTCCTCACCCATCTTTGCGCGGCGAGACGGTATCGGGCTTTAATCTTTGCGATGTTTTCGAGGTGGATAACGCCGGACGCACCTGGTGTTCCTCCCCATCCCGCAGCTCAACGCTGGTCGGGCCTCCTATGGTTTACCTCTCCGTCTGAGGAGGATGAGGATCGCGATTGTCACGCCGGTCGCCACGGCGAGGAGAGCGCCGAGCATCAGGGGATCCTGCCACCATGGGGGAACGTCCGTTCCATTCGGGGGCGTCGAAGGCGTGTACGTGACCGGTACACTCGTCGTGCCGACGTTGCCGGCGACGTCCGTGGACCGCGCGTAGATGGTGTTGGGGCCGTCGGCCAAGGTAAGGGCACCCGACCAGCTTGTCGTGCCCTCCACCGGGATCCAGGTGGCTTGGTCCGTGCTGATTTCCACCTTGTCCACCGCCGCGTTGTCCGAGGCGGTCCCAGTTACCTCGATGGAAGCGGACGTCACCGTCGCATCCGGAGAGGGCGAGGTGATGCTCACCGTTGGGGGTGTTGTGTCCGCCTGTGGCGTCACCGAGCTCAGGGACGACTTCGCCCCTTCCCCCCCCGACGTGACCGCGGTCACCCGGGAGAAGTAGAGGGTTCCACCGGTTACGCCTGTGTCCGTGTACGTCCTCTCGCCCCCAACCTGCACCAGGAAGGTGTCCGTCGCGGCCGTCGGTCCCCGGTAGATTCGATGGGCCGTGATGGGCGCACCCCCGTCGTAGAGGGGCGGGTCCCAGGCAAGGTCCACACGCCCCTCCCCCGCACTCGCGTCGAGGTTCCTGGGGCCGAGCGGCGGGGCCTCGATCGTCACGGTCCACGTGTTCGTGTTTGAGTCGTAGGCCCACGTGTCGTTGGTACACAGCTCAAGGACGGTGAGGCACCCGCCGAAGAAGACCGTCCGATCCGACTCGCCATCGTACGCGACCTGATGGGCCGACCGCGGAAACGGTTGCGTGGCTGGGCTCTTTTCTGTCCACTCGTTGGCGTTGTAGTCGTAGGTCCACGTGACGTTCGATCCCGCCAGGACAATGTGATCGGCCGCCGCGTCGTAGGCCATGGATTGAATCCACTGCGGATCGGGCTGAACGACTGGCTGCAGCATCGCCCACGTGTTCGTGTTGTAGTCGTACGACCACGTCTCCTGCCGGAAACCGGCCGTGGCATTCTCGCCACTGAAGTGAATCACCCGGTCCGATTCCGCATCATACGCGATGGAGGCGTAGCTGGCTTGAAAGAATCCGGAGGGGGTGACGTTCTGCCATGTGTCTGTGTTGTAGTCGTACGCCCAGGCATCCGCCCGTCGCGTTAGGCCGCCCCCGATGTGACCGCCGACCACGATGAACCGATCCGACTCCGCGTCGTAGGCTCCTCGGACGGCGTGGCGGGGGGGCGGGGCGGGGCTCGGGTTCATCGCTTCCCAGGTGTTCGTGTTGTAATCGTAAGCCCACGTCTCGTTCAGCTCAATGAACCCTTCCGATTGCCCCCCGAAGAGGAGGATGCGGTCCGACTCCGCGTCGTAGGCACTGGCGCCAGCAACCCAGGTGGCAGGGCCGTTCGACGGGGGCATCTCCTCCCACGTATTGCTGTTGAAGTCGTAGGCCCAGACGTCGCCGAAAAAGGCAGGAGCGCGGCCCCCGCCCACGATGACAAAGCGGTCCGACTCCGCATCGTAGGCGGCGCCGTGGAACCCGCGATTCGAGGGCCGCAGAGGCGCAGGATCCGCCGAGAACAGTGCCGTCTCACCGTAGCTCGCGTCCGAACGGAGACCGAATCCCTCTCCGGGATCACCCGTTGCGGGTCCCGTGGGTAGTGTCAGCAAGGAGGTGACGGCGGCGAGGGCGACTAAGACCCGAATGGCACGAGGGGGTCGGTTCGCCGTGACAGCCAATGCCATCGAGTTGGGTCACCCAGGCGGGCCGTATAAAGCCGGCTCGTAGGCATCCCGTTAGCGACCCTATGGGAACCCCACAAGTCCACGGCAGGATGGCGACATCTCTACGGGGATGGGGTCCCCTTTTGAGATGCCTTACCCCTCGTCGTCTATGATCTTCGCCGGAAGAGGAAGATGGCCACGGCTACCGCGGCCACGACGACTCCCCCGATGATGGCCGCGATGACAACAGGATCGAGACCGGTTCCGTTTCCATCTCCGTTGCCATCGCCGTCGGGTGTGGGGCTGTATGTGATGCAGCAGACACTTGTCGATGCGTCGTTTCCCGAGGGATCGATTGCCCGTGCATGAATCGTGTTGGTCCCTTCCTCGAGGGTAAGAGTTCCGGACCAGGAGGATCCGCTTCGCGTTGCAGGAACCCAATTGGCCCCATCCAAGCCAATTTCCACTGCGTCCTCCGCGTCGTGGTCCGTCCCGGGGCCCGCGACCGAGATTGAGGCAGAAGCGACCGTGGCACCCGCAGTTGGCGAGGCGATGGTGACCGCGGGCGGAATGTCGTCGGCGGGCATCACGGACACCTCGTTCGATGCCGGCCCTTCTCCTAGGGTGTTGACGGCGGCGACCTGATAGTAGTACCTCACGCCATAGTTGACGTCACCGTCTGAATAGGTCCGAATGTCCTCCAGCTCCACGAGGAGGGCCAGGTCGCCCGAGGCGGTCCCGCGGTGGATGCGGTAGTTCGTTATCCCCGGCGCGGAGGAGGGGGCGGCCCAGGATAGTTCGACGCTTCGGTCATCAGCCGATGCACTGAGAGTAGGAGCCGAAGGCAGGGTGAGGGGGGTCCATCGGGCCGCATCTGTATCGAAGGCCCAGGTCTCGTTGGTCTTGCCCGCGGAGATGCCGCCAAACAGGATCACCCGGTCGGACTCGGCATCGTAGGCCAACCGATGGCCGCTGCGACTCTGAGGGGCGTTTTCCGTTGCTATGCTCGTCCACATGTTCCCGTTGGCATCGTATGTCCAAGTCGCGTTCGAGCCGCTCGGGAAGAGAACGGTCGTATCAGACATCGCGTCGTAGGCCATGTCCAGTGCCCACCCGGCGGGTGGGCGTGGGGTCGGGTCTGCGTTCGCCCACCCGGTCGAGTTCGTGCCGAAGACCCACGTCTCATCGCTCACCGTGCCACGTTCCCCCCCAAAAAGGACGATCAAATCGGACTCGCTGTCGTACGCGAGAGCATTGTGGTTCCCATGGGTGGGTCCCCCGGCGAGCGTGACGTTGGTCCAGGTATCCGTGTTGTAGTCGTATGTCCACGTGTCGAAGAACTGAACGAGTACGGGTCGGGCGCGATGTCCGCCGTGGAGAACGATAAGATCGGACTCCGAGACGTAGGCCATCCGATGCCCGACCCGTTGTTCAGGCGCGTCTGGCGGGTTCATCTTCGTCCAGCCGTCGTTGTTGAGGTCGTAGGCCCATGTATCGCCCTGTCCGTAGGCGCCGGCGAAGAGGATGATCCGATCCGATTCGGCATCGTAGGCCATGCCATGCGAACTTCGCGGGCCAGGCCCCGCGGGCGGGTTCATCTGGGTCCACGTGTTGGCCTCAAAGTTGTAGGCCCACGTCTCGTCACTCACGTCCGCACTCGTCTGGCCAGACCCGCGGATGATTCCGCCGTAGAGTACTATGCGATCCGACTCCGCGTCGTAGGCCATGTCGTGGAAGTCGCGCGGAGAGGGGCCGAACGAACCGGGCGCCGCGGGGGCCGCTTCCACGGAGGCGGGGACGCCGGCCAGTCCCGCCAGGAAGGAGGCGTGCAGGAATCCGACGAGGATGAGGGGAAGCCACCGTGGACCCGTTGACCGTCGCGCCGTTGTCTCTCCTCCTAGACTCTGTTCCGCCGTCGAAGCACGATCAGAATCACGGCGACGATGCCAGCCCCAGCAGCGAGGAGTGCGCCTAGAATCAGGGGGTCCTGCCACCAGACGTAATCGGGCCCAGGGGGCGGAGGTGACGTATAGGTGACGGGAACGCTCGCCGTCTCAGGATTGCCGGAGACGTCGGTCGCTCGCGCATATATGGTGTTGGGGCCGTCGGCCAGTGTGAGGAAGCCCGACCAGCTCGTGGTTCCGTCCGCGAGGATCCAGGTTGCTTGGTCAATGCTGAGTTCCACCTTCGCCAACCCTCCGCTGTCCGACGCCGTCCCGGTGACCTCGACTGAGGCGGACGTCACTGTCGTATCAGGAGAGGGCGAGGTGATGCTCACGATAGGCGGAGTTACGTCCTCAGGAGGGATCGCCGAAGCCAAAGATGACCTCTCCCCTTCTCCCCCCGACGTCACGCCGGTCACGCGGTAGAAGTAAAGTGTTCCGCCCGTCACGTTCGCGTCCGTGTACGACCTCTCGCTCCCGATCTGGGCCAGGAACGTGTCCGCGGCGGCGGTGGTATCGCGGTAGATCCGGTGGCCTGTGATGGCCGAACCTCCGTCGTAGAAGGGCAGGTCCCACGTGAGGTCGACGCTCCCCTCCTCCCCGGTCGCGGCGAGGTTTCGAGGCTTGAAGGGAGGGGCCGGAATCATGACATTCCATGCGTCCGCGCTCAGGTCGTATGCCCATGTGTCGTTGGTACACATCTGCAGGAGGCTGAGACAGCCTCCGAAGTAGACGACCCGGTTCGACCCTTGGTCGTAGGCGACCTTGTGCCCCGCGCGGGGGAACGGCTGGATGTCGGGATTCTTTTGGGTCCACGTGTTCGTGTTGTAATCATAAGTCCACATCACGCCCAGACCTACCAGGACGGTTAGGTCGTTCCCCGCGTGGTAGGTCGCGTATTGAATCCACTGCGGGGACGGTTGGACGGCCGGTTGCTCATTCCTCCAGGTGTTCGAGTTATAGTTGTACGACCACGTCTCCTGCCGGGACCCGCTGGTCGCGTTCTCGCCGCCAAAGTGGATCACGCGGTCAGACTCCGCGTCGTACGCCATGGAGGCGTAGCTGGCCTGGAGGAAGCCGACGGGGGTGACGTTCTGCCACGTGTTCGTGTTGTAGTCGTAGGCCCAGGCATCCGCCCTCCGCGTCTCGCCGCCTCCGACGTGCCCGCCGACCACGATGAATCGATCGGACTCGCCGTCGTACACTCCGCGGACGGCATGGCGGGGGGGCGGCGCATCCGCCGGGTTCATCGGTTCCCACGTGTTCGTGTTGTAGTCGTACGCCCACGTGCTGTTGAGCTCGATGAAGTTCGACTGCCCCCCGAACAGAAGGACGCGGTCCGACTCCGCGTCATAGGCACTCGCTCCACAACACCAGGTCGAAGGCCCGTTCGATGGAGGCATCATCTCCCAGGTGTTGCTGTTGAAGTCGTAGGCCCAAACGTCGCCAAGGAAGGTGTCGGGAGGAGACCAGAATCCTCCTACGATGATGAACCGGTCCGACTCCGCGTCATAGGCGGCCCCATGGAAGCCGCGAATCGAGGGCCGCAAAGGCGGGGAATCCGGCGAGAGCTGCGCAGCCTTGCCCCGGCTCGCTTCCGAACGCGGACCGAGTTCCCCCTTGGGATCCTCCGTTGCGGACCCCGCGGGCAATACGAGTAAGGAGGCGACTGCGAGGAGGGCGACCAAACCCCTGAGGGCACGAGGGGATCGATGCGCCGTGGCAGCCAATGACATCGAGTTGGGCCACCTAGGCGCGGCTATATACCGGGTTTGTAGGCATCCCGTAAAAAAGCCTATAAGTGCCCCACAATGTTCTTACTCCGAGGCACCGATTCCCATCCCGGGGAACCTGTGCGCCTTACCGTGAAAGAGCGAATTCTTCTCCACCTCCTCCCCTACGGGAAGTACAGGGAGGCCCGGGAAGTCCCCCGCGCCGTCGCTCAAGACGGCATCTCCGCGGGATGCTCCACAAGCCAGCGGCATCTATCCCAGTATCTCCGCCCCCTGATCGAGGACGGGCTGTTGCACGAGCGAAAGGCCCACATCCAGGGCGGCCGCCAGCGACGGAAGGTCTACTTTCTCACGCGGGAGGGGAGACGGAGGGCCCGCGGGCTCCGAGACCAGGTGATGGTGACAACCCTTCAAGTCGAGGACGAAGAGGGGACCCGTGAGCTGACGGTGGGCGAGATTCTTGCAGAAGCGGGGAGCCCCGCGACGCCCCTCGGCATTCTTCGACTGGCGGGTCAGGGTCGGCCGATTCAACTCGAGGACGCAAAGCGTCTCACGGAAGTCCCCCGGGTGGAACTGCTCGCGGAAGCCCCCAGTATCGAAGCGTTTGTAGGCAGGAAGGAGGAACTCGAGACGCTCACAGCCGCCGACTCGTCGGGTCCAAGATTGTATGTGATTCGCGGCGTGGCAGGCATCGGAAAATCCAGTCTTGCGTCGCGCGCCTGCGAACTCCTTCGGGGCAGTCGCAATTTCCTTTGGCACAGGGTCCGGCCTCGGGATTCCAGGGAGGCGATCCTGGCGCGATTAGGTGCCTTCCTTGCAGATCTGGGCAGACCCGGTCTTAGGGCCGTGCTCATGCGGGGGCAGGCCGGGCGGGCGGAGGAGGTCTTGCGCGAAGACCTCCCGGGTACGGAGGCCACGTTGGTCTTCGACGATGCCCACGAGGCGGACCGGTCGGTGGAGGCTTTCTTTGGCCAGCTCTTGAATATCCTCAGCACGACGGAAGACGTGAGGGTCCTCATCCTTTCGCGGACGACTCTCTCCTTCTACAGTCGGAGGGACGTGGTCGTGAGCGGGCTGGTGAAGGAGTTCGAACTCGAAGGGCTGAACACGGAGGAGGTGGAGGACTACGTGGCCCTTCATGAGATTCCCGAGGGAGCCGTGGAGGTCGCCCAGAAGCTTCACGGCCACCCCCTATTCCTGGAACTCCTCCGTGCGCACAATCCTTACGCGGGGGCGTTGGTCGATGTCCGCCGCTACCTCGAGGAGGAGGTGTACACGGACCTCCCCCACGCGGAACGCGACATGATGAAGATTGCCTCCCTGTACCAGGTGCCCGTGCCCCGGGACGCCCTCTTCGCGGATCCCGAGTGGTCCCACGATGTGCTCCTCTCCCTCGCGCATCGATCCCTTGTACGACGGGTCGGCGAGGTGGAGGAGCGGTTCGAGTTGCACGATACGATTCGGGAGTTCTTTGGGGACCTCCTGACCCCCGCCGAACGTGCATCGTGGGGAAGGTTCGCGGTCGAGAGGCTCCGGACGTTCGCCTCCGAGGCGCGGGAAGCTCGTGCCTATACCCGCTCCGCCGGATACCTCAACAATGCGGTCGAGCTTGCGGAGGCCCCGGGCGAACAGGCTGCTCTCTGGGAAGCTCTAGGCGATGCCAATCTGCTCTTGGGGGACCTGAACGCCGTAACCCGTTCCTATCGGGCCGCGGCCAGGCTCGCAGAGGATGCGGAAGCGAGTGCGAGGGCATATCGAAAGATGGCGATGGCCCTCCAGGACTATGGGGACGCGGCTGACGCGGACGCGGAAATCAAGGCCGGGCTGGCGGCCCTCGGCGATCGGCCGAGCGTGGAACGGGGCTGGCTCCACTTGGTTCGCTCCCAGGGCTTGGTGGATAAGACCAAGATTGCTGAGGCCAGGAAGGACATCGACATGGCGCTCTCCGCGTTCCGTGAGTTCAAGGACACCTATGGGGAGGCGAAGGCCCTGCTCCAGCTGGTGAACGTGATGTCTTATTCGGGCACGCGGAGGAAAGGTGACCCGGCCGCGCGCGCCGTTCTAGACGAGGTTCTGGATCTGGCCGAAAGGCTGGATGACCCCGAGTTGGCGGTCAGGGCCCACACGTGGATGACGCGGGTGATTACGGCGGAAGGAGGGAGCCTCGACGAAGTTCGGGGACACTTCGAGGCGGCCGAGGCGTTCCTCGACGAAGGGGGCAGCTACCGTGTCCGGCTCCAGTTCCTGAGCCAACGTGCCGCCCTTCACGGGTCCATGGACGGCGATTACGAAGCACGTGCAGACGATTGCCGAGAGATCATCCGGATTGCGCGGGCCGTGCGGTCCGACTTCGATGTGGCGTATGGGACGTACCTGCTCGCCATGGTTGATCTCCTCGACGGCAGGATCGAAGAAGCGAAGCGCCGCCATGAGGAGGCGGCGGAGGCTTGGAAGAAGTACGGCAACCGCCTCATGTACGGGAACACCCTCTTTCACATCGGGCGGATCTGCCTCATGCAGGCAGATGCGCAGGGCTTCAGGCGTGCCTTGGACCAGCTCGAGACCGTGGAGCTGGAGTATGGAGGGGGCTTCCCGATTTATCCAGTCGAGTTGAGGGCATT
>JBHIBW010000073.1:0-8525 GCA_046759265.1 Thermoplasmata archaeon | reverse complement strand
GGCCCCCATCGGTGACCATGACCTGGGGCGGGAAGTGCTTCGACACGATCTCCGCAAACTTCTTTGCACCCAATTCGTCAATGAGATGTTCGGCCGCCAGCTTTCCGACGTTGCCGATGCCCGGGAGGCCTTCCACGAAGACGGCGTTCTTCAGTTTCGGCTTCTCGAGATAACGGATGACAATGTTGTCCATGAGGCTACGCTCCTCTCTTGAGTCTCCTTCGATATTCTCCATAGCGATCTTCGGGGGAGTAGCGCGGGGGCAGGGCCATGGCGGTCGCCCCTTGGCAGGATGGGCAGATCTCGTGAAGGGTGTATGTGCCACACTCGCGGCACCGGAGGATGGTGGTCCGCGTGCTCACTCCCTCCGGTGGAAGGTTCCTTCGCCGCCCCGGGCCTCGATGCCCTCGACGATCTTGGTGGCGGCCGATTGGAGCTCCTCCTCGGCCGTCTTGTAATCGGGAGCCTCCACCACGATACGGTAGCGGGGCGCCCCGATGTACTGCACGAGGACGGAGGCGCCGTCCTCCTTCTGCACGGAGGTCAGGACCTCACGAATGTCGACGACCCCCCTCGGCTTCGTGCTTGAGACTTCCAGGTAGCCGTTGATCTTGACGAGCGGCGGCACGATGTTTTCCTGGGCCACCGCGACGAACGCCTCGGTCCACTTGCCCTTGAATCCCTCGGACTCCAGGACCTTCTCGTCGATCGCCGCCTCCTCGAAGGCCGCGTACAGGCTGCCGAAGGCCTCGACGAGATCACCGACGAAGGTGTCGTACGCCCACTCCATGTCCTTCTTCAGCCGGACCGTCACGAGCTCGAGGAGCTTCTCCGCCTTCTGGGCGTTCTTCCACTCCTGGATCTTCTCCCGTCGCTGGTGCTCGTTGACCGCCTTCAGGCTGAGGTCGATGTGGCCCTTGTCGGCGTCCACCCGCAGGACCTTGCAGACGACCTTCTGGCTTTCGCGGATGTAGTCCCGGATGTACTTGATCCATCCCCGCGCCACCTCGGCGATGTGGATGAAGCCCTCCTTGCCCCCATACTCCTCGAGGGTCACGAACGCGCCGAAGTTTTTCACCTTCGTCACGGCGCAGACGACGAGCTCGCCTTCCTCCGGCCACTCGGGCCCGAAGCCCATCACGAGAGCACCTCCACCACCTCGGCCTTGATGTCGGCCTTGCCTCCCGTAGGTTCGGCGACCGTGGCGTTGCATACGAGACAGGTCACCATGCTGGCCGCGCGGTCAAAGACGATCTGCTCGTTGCCGCAATCCCGACAGCGCACTCTCAGGAACTTGCTTCGCGTCTCCCACATCTCAAACCTCGACCAGCTCGAGTCGCTTGGCCCGCCAGGTGGCCCGATGATGGGCCTTCCCGCACTCCTTACAACGGTACCGGATGTTTATGCGCTTTGTGGGCTTCTCCCCACTCGGCTTCGGTCGAGGGAATCCCCCGTACCCTCGCGTGATCCGCCGGAAGCGTCGCTGACCGGCCTTCAGCTCGCCAGGAGGCCGATGTCGGACCCGCTCGATCTCGAGGTCCGAGTGGTGCCCGCAGTGGGGGCAATATCCTCGGATGACGCGTGGCATCTTCAGGAAGATCCCAGTCTCGAAGTAGGAGGAGAGACTATTTCAAGCTTGGGAGATGGGCCTGGCGGCCCCGCCTGGACGGGTTTGCGAATTTTTATATAGGCCATAATAATTTTGCCGGCGGGAAGTTTCGGGGGGTAGCCGCCTGTCCGACGCCGAAGAGCGAGTCCTCGTCGAGCTGCTCGCGCGAACGCGGATGCCGCGCAAGCTGGCCCTCGTCCTGGTCCTCTTGGCCGCCCAGGAGGAGGCGACCTCGCGGGACATCGAGGCCCATACGGGCCTCCGGCAGCCCGAGGTGTCGACGGCGATGACGGACCTGCGGGAGCGGGATTGGGTGGCGAAGCGAGACATCAAGAAGGAGGGGAAGGGGCGCCCGCTGCACGCCTACCGCCTGGCCCGGCCTTTCTCCGTGATCATCCAAGAAATCGTTGACGTCGAGCGCGGGCGGATTCGCGAGATCGAGGAAGCCATCGAAGCGCTCACCCGTCGGGTGAAGGCCTTCCCATCTCCCTGACCCCTTCCGCCGTGCCCACGAAGACCGTCTCCGCCATCCCCAAGAATAGGCCGTGTTCGATCACGCCCGGGAGTTCCTTGAGGCGACGGGCCAGCTCCACCGGGTCGGCGATCCCGTCGAATCGACAGTGGATGACGTAGTTCCCGTTGTCCGTGCGGAAGGGCGTCCCGTCGTCGCGCCGCAGCGTAGGCTCGCAACCCAGGGCCTCTAGCCTGCCCTGGGTGCGCCGCGCGCCAAAGGGGAGGATCTCCACCGGGAGGGGGGCCCGTTCCCCCAACCCCTCGACCAGCTTCCCCTCATCCACCACGACGAGGAAGGCTTCGGAGGCCGCGGCCACGATCTTCTCCCGGAGAAGGGCGCCGCCCAGTCCCTTGATCAAGTTCAAGCGAGGGTCCACCTCGTCGGCCCCGTCAATCGTCAGGTCGAGGCTCGGGTGGGTGTCCAGGGTGGTGAGGGGAATCTGGAGTTCCTCGGCCAACCTGGCGGTCGCCCGGGATGTGGGAACGCCCACGAGATCCCAGCCTTCGGCCACGCGCTTGCCGACTGCCTCGATGGCGTATCGGACCGTAGATCCGGTTCCGAGGCCAAGGACCATGCCGTCCTGGACTCGATCCGCGGCCGCCTCGGCCGCCATCCGCTTCAGTTCCATTCCGGCCCCGCGGGGGCAAACACCGGGGGTGTCTTAGGCTTGGTGGTGGAGGTCTGGCCGTTGCCGGAGGACTCGAAGCCTAATACCGAAGAGACGTCCTCCGGCCGTGGAGCTCGCCGCCCTCTACTCGGGAGGGAAGGACTCGACCTACGCCCTGTACCTTGCCCAACAGGGTGGCATGGAGGTTACGGAGCTCGTCACCGTGCTCCCGCAGGAAGCCTCCATGATGTACCAGGTCCCGAATGTGGAGTGGACCGCCCTCTCGGCGGAGGCGTTGGGGATACCGCACCGAACGGTCCGGAGCGCCCAGGGGGAGGAGGCCGAACTTCGTGCCATGCGCCGAGGCCTGGAGGAGACGACCGCGACCGGTGTTGTGGTCGGCGCGGTGGCCTCGGACTACCAATTCGCTCGCGTGCACCAGGTCTGCGAGGCCCTCGGCCTTTGGGTGTACGCCCCCCTCTGGAGGAAGGACCCGCTGAAACTCCTCCGGGAGTACGTGGACGCCGGGTTCTCGATTCTGATCGTTGCCGTCTCGGCGGAGGGGTTGGGGCCTTCATGGCTCGGGCGCACCCTGAACGAAGAGGCGATCCGCGACCTCCAGCGACTGCATGATACCTACGGGGTCCACCTCGCTGGGGAGGGGGGAGAGTTCGAGACCTGGGTCGTCGACGGACCGAACTTCAGGGCACGGATTGACGTCCGTCAGGCCGACGCCCATTGGGAGGGGACCTCCGGGACATACGTTGTTCGGAAGGCCGCCCTGGAGTCGTGATCTCCTCGGGCGTGGGGGTCGTCGCTCGAACAGCCGCACGTGGTTTAAGTTCCACCTCAAGCTTGGGAGATCCGTGACGAAGACCTTTCGGAGCGAGGTTCGGCTGAACCACGGGGGGGAGATGCCCACCGTGGGGCTCGGGGTTTGGCAGGTCTCCCCGGGTAGGCAGACCGAACGTGCTGTTCGCCACGCCTTCGAGGTCGGCTATCGCCTCGTCGATACCGCGAAGCTTTATCGAAACGAGCGGTCGGTAGGTAAGGCGGTGCGGGAGGGGCCCCTCGACCGATCCGAGGTCTTTGTCACCACCAAGCTCTGGAACTCGGACCACGGGTACGAGTCGACGCTCCGGGCCTTTGGGAAGAGTCGGGATCGGCTGGGCATCGGCGTGGTCGACCTGTACCTCATCCATTGGCCCGTGGAGCGCCACCGTAAGGAATCCTGGAGGGCACTGGAGACCCTCCTGGCGGATGGGTCGTGCCGGAGCATTGGAGTCAGCAACTACATGACCCATCATCTTGAGGAGCTCATGGCCGCCTCCGAGGTCACCCCGGCCGTGAACCAGATCGAGTTGAGTCCGTACAACTACCGTTCTCGCCGGGGAGTCGTCACCTTCTGCCAATCGAACGGGATCCAGGTTGAGGCGTACAGCCCCCTCACGAAGGGCCGCCGGCTTCGTGATCCCCGCCTGGTCGAGATCGGGGGCCGATACGCGAAGACCCCCGCTCAGGTCCTCCTCCGTTGGGGCCATCAACATGACTTCGTCGTTATCCCGAAGTCCTCGAATCCGCAGCATATCGAGGAGAACTTCGGCATCGGCGACTTCGTCCTGTCTGATGAGGACATGGACCAGCTCGACGCCTTCGATCAGAATCTGGCGACGAGTTGGGATCCCACAAACGCCCCATGAGGTCCCGTCACGAAGGGTTTACCTTCGCACAGTGAATGTTTATGCGGTCTCTGAGAAAATGAGACTGGTATGTCTTCAGAGAGGACCACATGAGCCAAGAGCAGTCCATCAATCCTGAGCTGGCGAGGAGACTGGCGCAGGTCTACCATCTCCCCAGGGAGCCGACGAGCATGGAGGACTACTACGCCCTGGTCCGAACGACGAGGGAGAAAAACCCTCAGATGGAAGCCTACATGGAGAAGATGCGGAAAGGCCAGGTCATCATGGGGGAAACGCCCGCTGACCGCGGGTATTCCGTCTCCATCCCGGAGCGGGAGGGGGTCAACGTGATGTGTGGATACGACGCGGTCGTAACGGCCATCCTTCGCGAAGAGGGGAGTGCGGAGGGGGCTTGTCCACACTGCGGGAAGGCCATGTCCGTCCGAGTCAAAGGGGGCCAGCTCGAGCATGTCGATCCCGATTCGATCGTCTTCTGGCTAGGGACAGGCCCTCCGGGCGGGCCGGGTCATCCCGTTTGTGATCATCTTCACCTCTTTCCAGATCGCTCGCACCTGCGCGCCTGGGTCGCGGATCAGCCCGACGAGCTAGGCTTCGAGATCCCCCTCGCCGACTTGGTCGATCGTATCAAAGAGGAGTGAACGAACCGAAGGATTCGACTTGTCGATACCGTTATAGTCGGCACCTTTCTCCCGCCTCCTGGTGAAGTCCGTGGAAGGGAACATGCCAATGTGGCTCCGGGTTCTGACGATCGTCCTCGGGATCCTCGGCCTCATTGCGGGGGTCCTGGTCCTCCTCTTCCCCGAGATCAGCATCCTCACCCTCGTTATCGTGATGGCGGTGGGGCTGCTCTTCCTCGGCCTCTCCCGTCTCGGCATCTCCATCGCCGAACCCGGACTCCCGGGATGGCTGCGCGCTCTCGGGATTGTCGTGGGAATCATTGCGATCATCCTGTGGATCCTCGTTCTGGTCTTCCCCGGCTTCGGCGTGGCCCTGCTCATCGCGTTCCTTGCGGTGGGGCTCATCTTCCACGGAATCGATCGCGTCTCGGTCGACGGTATGAACCAGGATGCACCGGGTTGGTCTCGCGGGCTCGCCATCGTGGCCGGCGTGCTGCTGATCATCTTCGGCATCCTGGTCATCCTCTTTCCAGGGGGATTCGGTGTCCTGACTGTGGTGCTCTTTCTGTCCATCGGCCTCATCATCGCGGGGTTGAGCGCTATCGCGTCCGGGGTGGCCGGAATCCCCCTGTCGACGATCGTCGCCGAATCGAGCGGATAATGCAGGAACCCGCGGAGCAAGAGGAGCGGGAGGCTCACCGGAAGTTCGTTACGGTGCGTCCGAAAGACTCACTGGATCCCCATCATGGCCCGCACGAGATCCCAATCGATTCGCTCAAACCCCCTATCGCGAAGCTCCTCCGACGAGACGCCGACTTGATCCCAGGCCACCTCCTTGTCCCCGACCGCGGGGTCAACCTCCCCACGCGTGGTGGCGGAGAGACCGAGGGCATCCTGCGCCGGTGAGCCCTCTTCCTCGATTGCGCGAGCGACGGGATTGGGCAAGGTGACCACGCCCTGCTTGAACAGCAGCTCCACGTCAATGGCGTCGGAGAAATGAGTGACAACCCTTCGGCCTCTCCACTTCGCCCTGACGGCGTTGCCCTTGTGGATGAGGCCGACGGGACGACCTTCGTCGAAGAAGTGTTGGAATAGCACGGCCGGTCCCAAGAGGAAGTTGGTCGTGCCGCTCATGAGGTGGTCCGCCGGATCCAGCGCCCCTACCTCGGTGTGACTCGCCCCGAAGTCCCAGAGGACGGTGGCATCGTCATTGTAGATGTCTCCCAGACTGTCCGAATCCACGTCCACGGGAAGGCCTGTGATGTGGAGAATGTACGCGCCCTTCGCGGGGAGGCTTCCCCTGAAGAGGGCGAACTCGTCAGCCACCCTCCGCAGAAACTCCTCCGTCACCGGCATCTTCGAACGTGCCAGGGCCTTCTTGAGCCTCGTCAAGCTTCCCCCCACCGAGAAGGCACTCCCGCCACTCGCCACCAGATCGATGGGTGTCTTCCGAAGAACGTACGCGATCCGGGTCACGTGAACCTTGGACGTGAGTGTCCCCATCGGTCGGAGCCACTGGAACTTCTTGCGGGAGGCGGTGCGCGAGAAGGCCTCGAACTGCTCCTCAATCGCGGCCCATTCCGCCTCCTCCCGTCTTTTGAGGTCGCCGAACTGCTCGGCGTAGGCCTGGAGCCTCTCGAAGAGGGGCTCCTCGTCCAGGTTTTCCTTTCGTGCGGCCCGCAAGCCGCCTTGCTGAAACTTCAAGTTCGCCCGCCGTGAAAGGGCCCGCAGCGACTCGACGATCTCCCTTCGCGAGCCGACGACAAAGCAGTGGAGTCGTGCTTCAGGCTCCCAACCCCCCTCCTGATCCACGCCCTTCCCGGCCTTCTCCAAGCCTGGCGTGACCCCCCCAACGGGTCGAGTCCGGATCGTGTGGACGCCCAGAAGGATGGCGCTAAAGCCCATGGTAGAGAGGGCGAAGACGAGGATGAGAATGATCAGCGCTTCCCCGAAAGTGGGGAAGACGAGGGTCAGGACGGCCAGGGCGATGCTGGCCGATCCCACTGTCACCAAGGCAGCCCGCTGGCCCGGGGGGAGGAGGGCCGCGTATCCTTCAAGAAGACGATCGATCCCGTAAAGTACCAGCGTCGCCGCGAGGATGAAAAGGATGAGACCGATCGAGAGGAGTTCGGCCAGTTCGAAGAGGTCAGGAAAGTCATTGCGGAAGGCAGGGAATAGGTCTCCAATGAGCAAGATGGACACGGAGACGAGGACGACGGCTGCAATCGTGATGGTGACCGCGCCCATGCCCAGGCCGAACCTTCGCAACAGGGGTGTGAGATGGCGCCCCTTCCGCGCGACCGAGACCTTGGCGATACCGACGACCAGGAGTCCACCGGCCAGGATGAGAATCTGCAGGAGAATGCCCAAACCGGGGAAGGCCAGGATCGCGATACCCGCGCTTATTGCAGCGGCTCCCAAGAGAATCGTAGTCCAGCCCGCCGCCCGATGCCTCCTCCCTTCCTTCATCGACGACACCCAAGCCACTCCCGGAGCTATGAGCTTCGTTTCACCCTTATCAGCTGAGGCCAGAAGCTAGCGACAGCGAGGGACAGACCCGTCCAAGGGATAGCTAACTTCGTGGACCCTAGCCCTTCCCCGGCCTTATCCCGCGACGCCTCCGACCGTCACAGCGATGCCCGTCGCGAACAGGCCGATCGCGAAGTAGATGAGGAGCACCGACTGCCCGACATCCGGGATGCCGATCATGAGGATGCCGAGGATGATGGCCAGGATGCCTAGGGCGACGGCGGCGCCGCGTGCCCAGTCCGCCATGCTCTTGTCCGTGCCCATGAACGCGATGGCCTGGATGCCCAAGAGGATCAGGCCGAGGGCAAGGAACAAGGTCTGGAGGAACAGCCCGAGGTCGGGGAACACGATGATCAGGATGACAAGGACGATCACCAAGACGCCGATGATCAGGCTAAGGGCCCGCAACCATCCTGGATACCCGCCCTGCGTTCCCACGACGATGGCGAAGAGCGCCACGAATATCAGACCGATTCCGAAGAGAATCAGAATGAGTGTGAATCCCAGATCCGGGAACACAAGGACCAGGATGCCTAGGATGATGATCAAAATCCCAAGTACTGCGAACAGAGCACGCTGCCAGCTGGGTCTCCCCCCCGCTTCCATGCAAACCCTCCCTGAGTAGGCCGGGCGATTACCGCTAACCTATAAGAGCGTTATGGGCCCGCCCCAACGCCCTTCCTGCCGTGGCCGCCCCTTACGAATCGGGTGCGGCTCCGCTCCCCTCGCTTAGGGCGTCGCGACCGAGCAGGAGGTAGACAAAGGCCGCACCCGAGGCCAAGGCGAGCAGGAGAATTCCCAGGGGAAACTGGCCGGTGATTGCAATCACCACGCCGACGTTAAGGAGCATCAGGCCCGAGACGATCGTGGCCACCCACCAGACGGGAGGACCGAATCTCCGCAAGCCCAACGCCGAGCCCAGAAGAAGCACAGAGAGCGCAAGGAAAAT
>JBHIBW010000072.1:0-8576 GCA_046759265.1 Thermoplasmata archaeon | reverse complement strand
GAGATTCGGGCCGAGATGATTGGACACTACCTCGGAGAGTTCGCGATGACGCGGAAGCCGGTGAAGCACTCGGGTCCCGGCGTCGGCGCCACGCGGTCCTCCAAGTTCCTCCCGCTGAAATAGGGGTGAGCGATGGGATATTCCCAGGACGTAGACGAGGAGACGACCGCGAAGGCCTACGGCCGGGAACTGCCCATCTCGCCCAAGAAAGCGCGGGAGGTGTGTCGGGCCCTCCGCAAGCAGCCCCTGGATGCGGCGAAGGTGCTCCTCGAGGACATCGCGGCGAAACGCCGTGCCATCCCCTACGGCCGATACAACAAGGAGGTCGCCCATCAGTCGGGCGTGGGCCCCGGGGGCTACCCTGTGAAGGCGGCCCAGTACATCCTTCGCCTCCTCGAGAGCGCGGAGGAGAACGCGGAGTACAAGGGGTTAGACGCCGAGAACATGATCATCCACCACATCTCCGCCTATCGAGGCCGCCCCGTGAAGTCCTACCGGCCCCGCGCGTACGGTCGGAGCAGCCCATGGCTGAAGGAGATGACAAACGTCGAGGTCATCCTGATGGAGGTCGAGTAGTGGCATCCGAACGGAAGATCGTCAAAGACAACCTCAAGCGGGTGCTCCTGAAGGAGTACGTCATGCAGGAGACGGCGCGGGCCGGTTTCGGCGGGCTCGACATCCGACGCACGCCCATGGGCACCCGAATCACGCTCTTCGCCGAGAGGCCAGGGATCGTCATCGGCAGGCGGGGCGCTAGCATCAAGGCCCTCACGGACCACGTGGATCGGGGCTTTGACTTGGATAACCCCCAGATCGAGGTCGAGGAGGTGGGCAACCCGGCCCTCAACGCGCAGATCATGGCGGAGAAGCTCTCCAGCGCCCTGGAGCGCGGATGGCACTTCCGCCGGGCGGGCCACTCCACCCTCCGTCGCATCATGGCCTCGGGGGCCAAGGGCGCCCTCATTCGCCTCTCCGGCAAGCTTACAAGCCAGCGCCACCGGACCGAGAAGTTTAAGGCCGGGCACATCAAGTTTAATGGCGAGCCCAAGGATCTCTTCGTGGATCAGGGCTTTTCCACGGCGCACCTGAAGCGCGGAACCCTCGGGGTCACGGTGTGGATTACCGACCCCAACGCCAAATTTCCCGACGACATCGAGGTCGCGGCCGTGGAGGCCCCTGCCGAGGAACCCGCGGTCGAGGTCACGCCATCGCCCGAAGCGCCCCCGGAGGGGCCCGCCGAGACGCCGGAGGAACCGACCGAAGTCCCGGTCGAGGTGGAACCTGTTGCCCCCGTCCCGGCGACCGAGGCGAAAGCGGCCCCGGTTCCCGAAGAGGCGCCCGCCCCCGACCCGGTCGTTGAGCCAGGAGAGGAGTCCGCTGACGAAGTAAAGGTCGAGGCCCCCGGCCGGGAGCCGCAGGAGAAGCCTGCGCCCCCCAAATCGAAGAAGGGCAAGGCCGCTCCAAAGAAGAAGGCCGCCCGAAAGAAGGCATCTGCGAAGCCGTCCACGAAGAAGGCGCCCTCGAAGAGGGCCTCGGCCGCCAAGAAGGGCGCCGTCAAGAAGGGAAAGGGGGCGAAGTAGATGGCGCTCCTGCGCACGAGGGAAATTCGGGAGATGAGCCCCGAGGAGCGTCAGTCCCGGTTGAAGGATCTTCGGGACGAGCTCATGCACGAGCGTGGGGTCGCCGCCATGGGGGGCGCCCCTCCCAGCCCGGGGAAGATCCGGGCACTCAGGCGCAACATCTCGCGCCTACTCACTGTCCTTGCTGAACAGGAAGGATCAAAAGGAGTGAAGGAAACCGTGACGGAAACCACTCAGGAGGAAAGGGCCTAGATGGCGATCTGCGCAACGTGTGGGCTCCCGGAAGAGATCTGCATCTGTGAGGAGATCGCCAAGGAGACCCAACGGATTCGCATCACGAGCGACCGGCGACGCTACGGCAAGATCGTGACCATCGTCGAGGGCCTCGACGCCGGGGACGTCGATTTGGACGACCTGGCGCGGAAGCTCAAGCACCAGGTCGCGGCCGGCGGCACCGTCAAGAACGGACGCATCGAGTTGCAGGGTGAACACCGCAGGAAGGTCGAACAGTCGCTCCAGAACATGGGGTATCACGTGGAGATTACGTGAGGTGAACGATCGGAGAAGGAAGGACCTGGTCAAGCACGAGCTCATCGGCCTGAATGTGGAGGTGGTGGAGGCCACCGACCCGAGCCAACGCGGTGTGGCGGGTCGGGTGGTAGACGAAACGCGGAACACCTTCCTCCTGGATACGGACGGAGCGGAGGTGCGCATCCCCAAGGCAGGGAACACCTTCCGTTTCGACGTGGGCGAGGGCGTACGCGTGCGGGGGGATCGGTTGCGGTACCGACCCGAAGACCGGGTGAAGAGGACGAGGTGACGACATGGCGCAGAAGGCGAAAGACATCGGTCTCGACGTTCCCGCTCCGGAGCGGACGTGCGACGACCCCAGTTGTCCCTTCCACGGATCGCTGAAGGTCCGCGGCTCGCTCCTCGAAGGGAGGGTGGTGTCCGACAAGATGGCCCGAACCGTCACCGTCCGGCGGGAGTACGTCCGGAAGATCCCCAAGTACGACCGCCTCGAGAAGCGGAGTTCACGCTACAAGGCCCACGTCCCGGGCTGCCTGGACATTCACGTAGGGGATCGGGTGCTCCTCGGCGAGTGCCGCCCCCTCGCCAAGACCGTCGCGTTCGTCGTGCTGACCCGGCAGGAGGCCTGAAGGTGAAAGGCCTGCCCGGACGCCAGACCCGTGGCCTCCCTCGAGGCGCGCGCCTGGACTGCATCGACAACACCGGGGCGAAGCAGGTGGAGCTCATCGCGGTCCTCCGGTACAAGGGGGTCAGCCGGCGCTATCCCGCCGCGGCCCTGGGGGACATCTTCGTCGGGAGCGTGAAGAAGGGAAGCCCCGAGATGCGGAGGCAGGTGGTGAACGCCGTCGTCGTGCGTCAGCGCCGCCCCTTCCGCCGGCCGGACGGGCTCATGGTCCAGTTCGAAGACAACGCCTGCGTCATCACCACGGAAACCGGAGAGACGCGCGGGTCCGACATCAAGGGTCCGGTGGCCCGGGAGGCGGCCGAACGCTGGCCCCGGATCGCGGCCACGGCCTCCATGATTGTGTAGGAGGGGAAAGATGGCAAGTCGACAGGCCCGGAAGCAGCGACGTCGGATGCACCGCAGCCCCCTCCACCGCCGGGGCCGTCTCATCCGCGCCCACCTGAGTCCGAAGTACCTCGAGGACCCGAAGGTCAACTACCCACGGTCGCTCCCCCTTCGGCAGGGGGACACCGTCCAGATCATGCGCGGCGCCCACCGAGGCGAGGAAGGGAAGGTGAGTCGCGTGGATCGGCGGCACTTCCGCGTCTACGTGGAGGGCATCACGGTCGCCAAGGCCGACGGCACGGAAGTGGGCCGTCCGGTCCACCCCTCCAACCTCCTGATCACCCGCCTGGACATGACCGACCCGTGGCGCCGGCGCCTCGTGGAGCGCGTCGGAGGCAGCCCATGACCCGGATCAAGCGCCTCGCGGCCCCGCGGGCGTGGAGCATTCCGCGGAAGACGGGCACCTGGGCGGTCCGTCCTTCCCCGGGCCCCCATCCTCGCCATCGATGCATCCCCCTCACCATCGTCCTCCGGGACATGCTCGGATACGCCGACAACGCGCGAGAGGCGAAGGCGGTCATCCGGGCCCGGAAGGCCCACGTGGACAACCGCCCCGTGCGGGACCCTGGGTTCCCTCTCGGGCTGATGGACACCCTGTCCCTCCCCGACGTCGGCGAGCACTATCGCGTCCTCCTGGACACCCACGGGCGGTTTGCCCTGGTTCCCATCCCCGAGGCGGACGCCGGGTGGAAACTTACGCGCATCGAGAACAAGACCGTGGTCCGGGGCGGCCGCATCCAGTTCAACCTCTCCGACGGCCGCAACCTGTATGCAGAGAACGGCCACAAACCGCGGGACACGCTGAAGATCGGCGTCCCGACCCAGGAGATCCAGGAGGTGCTTCCGTTCAAGAAGGGCGGTGTCGCCCTCCTCATCGGGGGCAAGCACGTCGGGCAGACGGGCCACGTGGAGGAGGTCGTCGTGGAACGCAGTTCCCGCCCCAACCAGGTCCACTTCAAGGAGGGTTTCACCAGCATCGTCGACTACGCCTTCGTGGTGGGGAAGCAGAAACCCGTGGTTCCCCTTCCCGAGAGCTTGGAGGCCTGACCCATGAACGCGATGCGGGAAGTCCAGCTCGACAAGGTCGTGGTCAACATCGGCGTCGGCGAGGCCGGCGACAAGCTGCTCCGCGCCCAGAAGGTGCTGGAGAGCTTGACGGAACAGAAGGCGATCCAGACCCTCTCGAAGGGGACGAACCGCGACTTTGGCATTCGACAGGGCATGCCCATCGGGGCCAAGGTGACCCTCCGAGGCGAGCGGGCGGACCGATTCCTTCGCGAGGCCTTCTACGCCCGCAACAACGTCCTGTTCCGTTACAACTTCGACCGCCAAGGCAACTTCTCCTTTGGCGTGGCGGACTACACGGACTTCAAGGGGGTGAAGTACGACCCCGACATCGGCCTGTTCGGCATGGACGTCAGCGTCACGCTTCGGCGGCCCGGATACCGCGTGGCCCGCCGGCGGGTCCGCCGGCAGCGGATCCCGCAACGGCATCGGACTACACCGAAGGAGGCCATCGACTACATCATCGGCCAGTACAAGGTGGAGGTGAAGGGGTAGATGACCGGCCCGCGAAGCGAGTTCGGTCGCAAGCAGGGCTGCAAGCGCTGCGGCCGCAAGCGCGGCATCGTCCGTCGGTACGGCATCGGCCTCTGCCGTCAGTGCTTCCGAGAGATGGCCTTCGAGCTCGGCTTCCGCAAGTACTCCTAGGTGAACCCATGCGACACGACCTCCTGAACGACGCCCTCGCCACGATCAAGAACGCCGAGGGAAGCGGGAAGCCCGCGGTCACGCTCCGCCCGGCCTCCAAGCTCGTCGCGCGGGTCCTGCGGGTGCTGCAGGAGAACGGCTACGTGGGGGAGTTCAGCTACCAGGAGGACGGACGCGGGGGGGCCTACGAGGTCCTCCTGTCGGGCAACGTGAACGACTGCGGCGTCATCAAACCCCGGTTCGCGGTCAAGCGGACGGACATGCAGAAGTACGAGTCCCGTTTCCTGCCCGCCCAGGATTTCGGCGTCCTGATTCTCACCACCACGCAGGGCGTGCTGACCCATTCCCAGGCGAAAGAGGCGGGGATCGGGGGGCGCCTGCTGGCGTACTGCTACTGAGGGAGGACCATGACGCTGGCCGGTATCGTGGAGAAACGGGTCCCCATCCCCGAGGGGGTCGAGGTGGCCATCGACGAGGGGACCGTCACGATCCAGAAGGGCGACGTGCGCCTCTCTCGATCCCTCGCCGATCCCCGGATCCGGCTCCGGCAGGAGGGCGCGGAGATCCTGGTCGAGAGCCCCTTGCCGCGCAAGCGAGAGAAGGCCCTCGCAGGCACGTACGCCTCGCACGTGCAGAACATGGTCCAGGGGGTGACCGACGGCTTCACCTACACGATGCGGGTGGTCTACGCCCACTTCCCCGTCAAGGTCTCCGTGCAAGGGGACCACGTGGTCATCGAGAACTTCATTGGCGAGCGCCATCCCCGGCGCGCCCGCATCCGAGGGGCGACCCAGGTGGAGGTCAAGGGCGACACGGTCCGGGTTCGGGGACCCGACGTCGAGGCCGTGAGCCAGACGGCGGCGAACGTGGAGCAGGCGACCCGGATCCGTCGCAAGGACCCTCGGGTCTTCCAGGACGGGATCTACCTCGTGAGCAAGGGGGAGGCCTGAATGGGCACTGGCGAGGACTTCCCCACGCGATCCGAAATCCGCAAGGCACGAAAGGCCGAACTTCAGGCCTGGGCCCGAGAGTACGGGCTGGACGACGAGGGGCTGGTGGCGGACCTCCGCGAACGGTTGGTGGCCCACCTCGAGGCCCTGGAAGAGGAGGCCGAGGAGGCGGAAGCGCGCGAAGAGGCAGGGGAGGACCTCGAGGAGGAGGAGTTGGAGATCTTCGAGGAGAAGGCCCACGCGGCCCGGGCGAAGCCCGTGCTCTCGGAGGCGACCCAGGCCCTTCTCATCCAGCGGGCGACGCGACGGGCTGAACGCCCCGCCTTTCGACGACAGGAGTGGTTCCGATACAAACGGTTGGGAACCGAGTGGCGGCGTCCCCGTGGCCACCACTCGAAGCTCCGGCGCCGCCTCGGGTATCGACCCTCGATGCCGTCGGTGGGCCACCGCGGTCCGCGGGGGGTGCGGGGCCTGCACCCATCCGGATTCCGTGAGGTCCTCGTCCACCGCCCCGCGGAGCTGGAGGGCGTGAACCCCGAGACCCACGCAGCCCGGATCGCGCACTCGGTCGGCACCCGAAAGCGGGTCTCCATCCAGGAGCGGGCCGACGAACTCGGCATCCGGATCCTCAATCGGGTGGTCGAATGAACCTGAGCAACCAGCGCCGGATGGCCGCCGATATCCTCAAGTGCGGGGTCCATCGCGTCTGGATCGACCCCAACCGCATGGAGGAGGTCGCCGATGCCATCACCCGCGACGACGTGCGTGCGGTCGTCTCCGCCGGCCTCATCCGCAGGCTGCCTGTCGCCGGCCAATCCCATGGCCGAACGCGGTACATGGCCCGCCAACGGCGGAAGGGGCGGCGTCGAGGCCCCGGTCGCCGGAAGGGAGCCAGCGGGGCGAGGGACCCGAAGAAACGGCGCTGGATCCGCACGATTCGAGCCCAACGGGAGGTCCTGAAGCGGTACCGCGAAGACGGCCGGTTGGCGCCCGGGGACTACCGCCGCTTCTACCTCCGGGCGAAGGGCGGCATGTACCGCAGCCGGAGTCACCTGGAGCAGCAGCTCCAGGCCGAGGGAGTCTTGCGGGAGGCGGGCAAGTGACCCGCGGTCCCCGTCAGCACGTCCCCTTTCGACGACGAAGCCGGGGCCAGACCAACTATCGGCGGCGCCTCGGCCTGCTCAAGTCGGAGAAGCCCCGGGTGGTCATTCGCAAGACGTTGTCGGGAACCATCGTCCAGTTCGTTCGGTTTCGGTCAACGGGGGATCGGGTCCTGGCCTCTGCCACGGCTCAAGACCTTCGAAAGTTCGACTGGAAGGCGCCGACCGGAAACGTGCCCGCGGCCTACCTCACGGGGTACCTCGCCGGACGGCGGGCGAAGGCGGCGAAGGTCAAGGAGGCCGTCGCCGACATCGGGCTGCATCCCCCCACGCGGGGGAGCCGTGTGTTTGCCGCACTCCAAGGGGTGCGAGACGCGGGGATCGTCGTCCCGGGCGACGAGAGAGTGGTGCCGGACGAGGCCCGTCGGCGTGGCGAGCACCTCAGTAAGGGGTTCGCCCCCTCCGTGGAAGAGGTCAAGGCAATGGTGGAGGCGACATGAGACGGAGGAGACGGGG
This sequence comes from Thermoplasmata archaeon, assembly GCA_046759265.1. Lineage (GTDB taxonomy): Archaea > Thermoplasmatota > Thermoplasmata > RBG-16-68-12 > JAJISG01 > JAJISK01. The sequence continues at coordinate 1,120 of JBHIBW010000072.1, read as the reverse complement.
CCCGCCCCCTCGACGTCGGCAGGGTCCTTGGGACCGCCTAAGCGAGTGGCTGCCCAAGACCAAACTCGGGAAGCGCGTGCTGCGAGGCGAGATCACCACCATGGGGCAGGCGCTTCGTTCCGGCCTTCCGCTTCGAGAACACGAAATCGTGGACTTCCTGCTGCCGGAGTTGGACGACGAGGTCTTGGACGTCAACATGGTCCAGCGGATGACCGACTCGGGCCGCCGTATCGGCTTTGTGATTACCGTGGTCGTGGGCAACAACGACGGGTACGTCGGCGTCGGCCGCCTCCGAGGTCGTGAGGTCGGGCCCGCGATCCGCAAGACCATCGATCACGCCAAGCTGAACATGGTCGAGGTCAAGCGGGGCTGCGGATCCTGGGAGTGCGGTTGCTTCACCCCCCACACCCTTCCGTTCAAGGTCGTCGGCCGCAGCGGCTCGGTCGAGCTGACGTTGAAACCTGCGCCTCAGGGCGTCGGCCTGGCCCTGGCGGGCGTGGCCAGGAGCGTAGTCCGCCTCTCCGGGATTAAAGACGCCTGGGGCTTTGCCCGGGGTCACACGAAGACGACCGTGAACTACGCCTTCGCCGCCGCCGACGCGCTTCGGCAGACGATGGAGTACAAGGTCTCGCCGGAACAGGCCGCGCGTCTCCACATCCTCTCGGGCCCCGTGGCCCCGTTCGAGATCAACCTGGCCGAACTCCAGGCCAAGGAAGCCGCCGCGGCGGCGGCCGCCCTCGCCGAGCCCGAGTCGGAGGCCGAGGGTGTGACCGCGGAGAGCGAGGCCTCGGCCGCTAAGCCGGCGGAGGCTCCGAAGGACGAAGGAGGCAAGGCGAAGTGAGCCTGGCCGCCGTTCGCGTCCGGGGAGGTGTTCGGGTCCGGGGCGACATCGCGGACACGCTGGGCATGCTGCGGCTTCACCGGCCCAACCACTGCGTGGTTCTTCCCCCGCGCGAGACTACCATGGGGATGCTTCGGAAGGCGAAGGACTACATCACCTGGGGCGAAGTGGATGCCGAGGTGTTGACCGAGCTCCTCGCTGCCCGAGGCCGACGGGTGGGCGGGGAACCCCTGACGGAGGCCCATGTGAAGGCATTGGGCTACGACTCCCTGGCCGCCC